>JAGVNP010000225.1 GCA_020053185.1 Deltaproteobacteria bacterium
AGATTTTTCCCAACTAACATCTTTCCCCTCTTCATAACCAAGTACACCAACGCAGGTGATCTTTGACAGCATGCCGGTTCTTGCATCGAGCCTGAGAGCATCCACTCCAGGCCTGAATTCACGGTCAACTGCAGTGGAAGAAAAGGGATAGAATAGATCATTTGGGGTAAATATGAAATTGGTTGCAAGGCCGATTGGCTGGCGGCCAATGGTAATATCAATGGGATCAGCATAGATCTTTACAGAAAACTGATCAAAGGCAAAAACTGCTTCTGCGTCATTCTCGTCCTTCCATTTTCTCTGCATCCGTTCTGTGCGGTACGGCTCATAGTTCAGCGATGTAAATGAATCAGGGATTGATCGAAATGTTTGATAGCCATTGATTTCGATCCTAAAATTTTCTCCTGCACGGGCGTCTACCAGCATGCGGGCAGTAATATTACCGAACCCTTCAGATGATTTTGGATAAAGGACCTCCATGCCAGGGTAGTCATTGAAGCCTGCAATAAGATCGATTGCACCTCTTATGGATGTTGAATTGTTTTCATTTTTAGCTTCGAAAAATGCAGTTGCTGTCGCAGCATATGTCAAAAATATCAAAACAAATACGCCAATAAGGCTTAAACGTTTCATTTTTTTTGTAAAATATCCTCAGTGATCACTCCGTCGCGAAGCACAAGTAACCTGTCAGAGCGATTCATCACGCGCGGGTCATGGGTGGAAAATACAAAGGTGACGCCATGTGTTTTATTCATGTGTTCCATAAGGTCAAGGAGAGAATCTGCGGTTTTTGAGTCCACGTTTGCAGTGGGCTCGTCTGCGAGCACAAGAGCAGGCTCTGCAACCACTGCACGCGCAATTGCAATGCGCTGCTGCTGTCCTCCTGAGAGTTGATCTGGTCTTCGATCCATCATATCTGCCATTCCCACTTCTTCGAGTATGGCTTGGACCTTTTCTCTGCGCTGCATTAGGGGCATGCCGCGCAGCACAAGAACAAACTCGGCATTCTCATATGCAGTAAGCACAGGGATCAGGTTATATGCCTGGAAGATAAAGCCGATCCGATTCATCCTCATCTTTGCAAGTTCGGTCTTGCTTAATGAGCTCAAGTCTTTTCCCTCAACCTCTACAATTCCTGATGTGGGAGTATCGAGTGCGCCGATGATATTCAATGCAGTGGTTTTTCCAGAGCCAGATGGCCCGCTGATGGCAGTGAACTCTCCGGCGCTTACCTCAAGATTAAGCCCTCTCAGCGCAGGGATGCTCACGCCATCAAGCTGATAGGTCTTTATAACATCTTTCATTCTTACGATAAGAGAACCCATCTTGCCTCCTTACAGGGTCTTTAATGTTTTTGCCGGACGTGTGCGTGCGGCAAAGAACGCCGGATACAGACCGGCAAAAATGATGAGCACAAATACCCCGCCGAATATGAAAAGAAAGTGATCAAGGTAGAATGTTGCCCTCATGATCGGTTCCATGATCACGCCCCCATAGACCTGTTTTTCGCTCAGCCAGATCCTGATATCGATCCCGTGCGTGCTGAGATACCAGTACACAGGGATTGAAACAAATGCTCCTACGATCAAGCCTACTATTGCAAGCAATACTGCCTCGGATATCACCATGCTCCAGATGCGGCGTGGTGTCATGCCTACTGCTATCATGACACCGAATTCACGCAACCTTTCCATCACGCTCATGAGTACAGTATTTAAAATGCCCGCACCGATTAAAAGAAAGATAATGATTTGAAAAATATAATTGCCTGTTTTATCCATGAGTATTAAGCCTGCCACATCAGGCATTGTCTCTGACCAGGGCAGGGCCACACCACCATGAGGATGTGCAAGTGGAGATAGGTTTTTGCTCATGCGCTCTGCAGCTCTGCGGTTTTTTAGATAAATGGCAACTTGTGTTGCCTCATGGTCTTTATAGCCAAGGAGGCCTCTCATGTAATCAATGGGCACAATCACCACATATTTATCCACTTCATCCACGCCTGTTTCAAATATGCCGGCAACCCGCACAAGGCCTGACACGACCTCGCCGTTTTTATCTGTGGTGGTGATCACCATCTTTTTTCTCACATCGACTTCCAGCATCTTTGCCATGCTGCTGCCGATCAGCACGGTTTTTTCATTGGAAGAAGCAAAAGAAGAGCCTTTTTTTATATGATCAAGCAGGAAAAAAATCCCCTGCTCTGTATTCGGGTCAAGACCAACAAAACCTACACCAGCAGAATCAGCAGCAGTTGCCATCATTGCCTGGCCAACAATGCGTACTGTTGCATTTGTTATTCCGGGCATAGTCTTTATTTTTTTTGCAATCGTATAGGTGTCTGTTACTGTAAGATCGTTCCCTGGTTTTTCCCTATAGCCAATTGGCTCTATGGTGATATGGCCTGATCCCATTTTTGCAGCAGTATCAATGAGCTTTCCATAGCTCCCATCGCTGAGTGAAGTAAATGTGATTGCGAGCAGGAAACCAAAGGCAATTGAGATTAGCGTGATAATCGTGCGCCGAGAATTTCTCCAGAGATTTCTCCATGCAATGCGTATGATCATGTGAGAGCATCTCCTCTTGCTGTTCGCATCGCATATGCTCCTTTAATGATGATGGATAGCATCCACAGGTTTGAGCCTTGCTGCCTTTATCGCAGGATACATGGTTCCTAGAAGCACGAGGATATAGAGGAAAATTAGCGGCATCAGGATCGAGGAAACAGACACAAGCGAGCGCCACACCAGATCGATTGCCACGCCTGAGATAGTAGCTCCCTGGGCAAATATGCCGAGATCAATACCGTGCGTCTCAAGATAAAACGCCAAAGGCACTCCTGTTGCAAGCCCTAAGATTGCAGCGCCATGGGTCATGATAAACGCTTCTATCAGCACAAGACGGAACACGCTGAAAGGTCCTACGCCAAGGGCCTTCATGACCCCGTATTCGTGAATGCGCTCAAACACTGCCATGAGCATGGCATTCAGGATCACGATTGCAATAGCCATATAGGTGATCACAATCAAAGGGATCAGAAATGCATCTGCTGAATTGATCATTTCTGCAAGTGCAGGATTGAGCTGCTCCCATGTCTTTACGTCAAGTCCTTGTGCTATTTTTTTGATAGCTGGTAGGGCATCTTGTAATTCCTGCTCCGGAGGCACAGCGATTACAATCTCATGGCTACCTTCTGGCATGACCATGAGTTCCCGGAATGCTGACACGGTCATGAATAAGCCAGAGCGGTCAACAATCTCGCCCACTGATTTCAAGATGCCGGCCACTATGTAGAGTTCGTTTGCAATCGATCCGTCAGATGCCTGGGACACTACCACGATTTCATCGCTTACTTTTGCAGAGAGCGTTTGTGCCAGGCGTTTTCCCAAGACCACGTTTTTTGGTTCTTTCTCATCCAGCCATTTACCTTCGAGCAGATGATGTGGAAGCCGGGTTGTATCTGATTCAAGGGTTGGGTCTACGCCCCTGAACTGCACGCCCGCAGAGGCATTCCCGCGTGCAGCAAGTCCGCTTGCAAACAGCCTGTATGATGCGTGAAATCCGGCGTTTTGGAGCGATGCAACCAGAGATTCTGGGTCTTCAATTCTTTTGTAGATGGATGGCGATTCAAGATAGCCAGGTGCGTGGATCTGGACATGTCCCATTTCCAGCATAGTGGCGTTCTTTTCCATGTCATGAACCAGTCCGTCCATGAGGCATGAGTAAACAATCATAATGCCTAAGGCAAAGGCCATGGCAAGGGTGGTAATCAGGCTTCTCCTCTTCATGCGCAGGATATTTCGAAATGCCATGCGCCAGATCTTCATTACAGCCTCAGTGCCTCAATTGCGCCAGGGAGAAAAATCCCTCTGGGATGGCGACATCAAAGATAAGCTCATTGTAGATGATCTCGGTAAATTCTTTTGGTTTATCAGTCGGCCTCATGATCATGCGCATGGGCACCATGCGTCCGGATGCAAGCTTATAATCAGAAAAGGTCATTTCCCTTGCCTTTATCATGTCCTCGTCATAGTAGGTGATTCTTATAGGCTGCAGATCATTTGCGTGCACGATCACTATGAGCTTGCCCCAGACAACAGGAGCTTCTGGCTTTGGGGTGAGCGTGAGTTCAATGATGTCTGCGCCTTCTCGTTTGCCGGAAAATGAAATGGAAGGATCGTAATCCTCGCTCATGCGGGACTCCTTTACCAGGTCATCGTTGGTGAAATGCGATCCCATCCATGAACCCAGCATCATTGCAGCCGTGAGTTTTATGGCGCGGTCGGTCTTGGGTAGATAGTTGTAGGCCTCGTTTTTTACCTTTAATGTTGCAGTGCCGCGCTCTTTGAGCGGCTTTATAACCTTGACCAGGGTTTTATCTGTCCCTTGAGACCATGCCTCCATGGTAAGTGTGCGCTCCCAGTGTATGGTTTTTACCTTCATGGTGAGAATAGCTTTAGACGAAGTGCCCCTCCAGAGGTCATCAATCTTTTTTAGGATCGCATGTGCATCAGGATCAGCTGTTTGCGAGGTAATAGGTGCGAGGAGCGAGACAATAAAAAAAATAACAAATACAAAAGTCCATATTTGGACCATGTTCTTATAAAACAACTTCCTCATCATGTAGCCTCCTGATTCATGCTGATAACAGCTAGTTATCATCTTATCGGAGATCAGATGTATATAGTTAAATATATGCCTTTTTAGGTGTTTTTGCATCTATAAATGCTGTGCTAGTTGCTATCTTCGATGTCGTCTGTGAGATAAAATGGATAAAGGGTTAGCCAGCCATCTAATCTTTTACGCTACAGATTGGTTTCAGTGCAAAAAAACTTCCATAGAGATCACGCCATGCTGATTTTTGCGTAGAAACACTTTAATGCAGTGGCACCATTTTGCCGATTAGTGTATAAGGGGAGGTGAGGCATATCTATGTGGGAAAAGTCAATTTCTATTGATAAAACCAGGGCCAGATTTTATCTATTGCTTTTTTCAGTAATAGTGTGCGTTGATATCGCTATTTATATTGGATTCATGGGTGCAGGGGAAACAGCATACCTCCATTTTTTTTATGTTCCCATCCTTTTGGCTGGCATATGGTTTAGGTGGAGAGCGGTATACGCGGGGTTCTTCCTCGCTGCCATATATATATTTGTATTGTTTTACTCTTTTAATGTGGCGATTACATGGTTTTCGCTCACGCAAGTCATCATGCTTATCCTTGTGTCATCGGTGATAGGAGCAGTGAGCGAGATGCGGGCAAAAGCAGAAGAAAATCTGAAAAAGGAAAAACTGTTTTCAGAAAATGTAATCAACACAGTTCCGGATTCATTGATTGTGGTGGACAACAATTTGAGACTTAAAACTGCAAACCAGACATTTTATAACACCTTCAAAATAACGCCTGATGAGGTAAGAGGAAAAACCATTGCTGATATACTCCAGGATACAGAGGGAAAACTTAGCGTTGAACTGAAAAAGATATTTGATACAGAAACTCAAATGGAAAATTTTGAGAAACACTATCAGTCCGAGCAAATTGGGGAGAAGATTTTCAGCACAAGGGCCAAAGCACTCGTAGACTCGGCTGACAAAGGGGTGGTGGTGGTACAGGACATCACCAAGAGGAAAAAAGCACAAGATGGCCTTGTGGTATTTGAGGATATTACAGAACGGAAGCTGGCGGAAAAAACACTGGAAACTTATCGGGATCACTTGAAATTGATCAATCGAATTTTAAGGCATGATCTGCTGAACGATCTCACGGTAATCAACAGCGCTTTAAATCTTTATAAAAACTCCAGAGAAGAAGCCGTTCTTGAAGAAGCATCTCGGCGCATTTTGAAAAGCGCTGATTTGATACGAAGGATGAAAGAGCTTGAAACACTAATGTCTTCCGTCCCTGTATTGAAATCTTGCAATGCGCGTGAACGGTTCGAAAAGGTTGCCCAAAACTATCAGGTTGTAAACTTCAATATAGCAGGCGACTGCAGAATTTTAGCTGATGATGCCTTTGATTCTGTGATTGAAAACATTATAACCAATGCGGTGGTTCACGGAAAAACTGACACCATAGAGGTGATCCTGAAAGAAAAGGATGATTTGTGTGAAATGAGGATTGCCGATCATGGAATCGGGATACCGGATGAGATAAAAGGAAGAATCTTCGAAGAAAACTTTCGATACGGAGAAACAGGGAAGACTGGCTTGGGGTTGTACATAGTAAAAAGAACAACAGAGCGATACGGTGGAGCTGTATCGGTGGAAAACAACGTCCCGAAAGGAACAGTCTTTATCCTGAAACTAAAGAAAGCAAGCTGATTCCGCAATTTTCAATACCTACTCTCGCTAAGAAAATATTTTTGAGGATTATTTTTTAGATGATGTCTTTATCTTATCCAGCCTTTTCCTGGCATCTGGGGCCACGCGGAAGAATTCTTTCAGCTTGTCACACGCATACTCGCTGCATGATGCGCAGTTATCAACTTTCTTTTGTCTTCCGCATTTTCGTATTTCACATACTGCGCAGTGATGGAAAAGAGTTTCATTGGAGCGGCAGCCTGTGCAATTGATATCTTCTGGCTTGATATCGATCTTAAATTGCTTTGACCATGCCTCTGCTACTGCCCGTCTTTTTTTGTCGTCATCAGCCTGTGTTGCCAAAAATGCCCCGCATTCATGACAGGCCAGGCCGCAATAAGCTATAATCTCCTTCATATCTTCCTCCCTCAAGATTCTTCGCTTCACTCAGAATGACTGCCCATCAAATTATAACATGGTCTTCTTTTGAAAAGAATTCTTTATTCTTTTAATTAAAAATTCAGCATTCAAAATTAAAAATTGGAGACTAAATCCTCGTGCCTCGCTCCTTTAATCATTCACTTGCTCATTAGAAAAATCTTCCCCCAAGGCGCGCCTACGTGCTACGATAGCCGAGATTTATAAAAGGCAGTAAGGCGGATGTATGGACGCAGGTGACAAGAGCGCTGCATCAATAAATGAAGAAGAGAAGCCTCATTGGGGGCGCAGCCTAACCTTTCTGTTCATTGCGCAGTTTCTCTCTATTGCCGGTTTTGCCTTTGCCCTGCCTTTTATTCCTTATTTCATCCGGGAGATAGGTGTTACTGACGAGCACATGGTGCCTGTTTGGGCAGGCATTCTCGCTGCATCCACCAGTTTTGTAATGACCATATTCTCTCCCATATGGGGATGGCTTGCTGACAGACACGGCAGAAAGATCATGGTTGAGCGTGCCATGTTTGGCGGTGCTGTTATCACGTTTTTTATGGGGCTTGTTGCCAATGTGTATCAGCTTCTTTTTTTGCGACTTATTGCCGGAGCAATGACAGGGACAATTGCTGCCAGCATATCCCTTGCCACTACATCTGTGCCCAGAGAAAAGGTCGGATTCAGCCTTGGCATGATGCAGGTTGCTGTGTTTTCAGGCATGACATTAGGCCCATGGATTGGCGGAGTGCTTGCAGATGCCGCTGGGTATAGACATACCTTTATGATCGGTAGTGTGCTTCTTTTTATCGGAGGAGCTTTTGTCCTTATGGGCGTAAAGGAAAAATTTGTAAAGCCCTCCAAAGAAATGATAAGACGTCAAAAAGGTCTTTCTGTTCTCTTTTCTCTACCCGGATTCACTACAATGTTGCTTGCGTTTTTCTTTTTCAACTTTTCTGCATATGTTGCTGCACCTATCTTTCCGCTTTATGTTGAGACCATGGCAGATGTGATCAAGGAAAAGATCGCATCCACAACAGGGCTTCTTTTTGCAATCAGCGGCGGAACAGCAGCAATTGCTGCCGGAGGCATCGGGTATATGAGCGATAAAGTGGGGTATAAAAAGATTTTCATGATCACCATTATATCTGCCGGCATTGCATATGCTTTTCAGGCAGCTGTCCATAATGTGCATCAGCTTATGATCGTGCGGTTTTTCTATGGGTTTGCAGCAGGTGGCATACTGCCTACAATGAATGCACTGGTGGGGAGGATCGTACCTCATGAGCACTATGGGAAGGCATATGGTGTAACCTCTTCAATGACATGCCTTGGTATGGCAATGGGCCCTCTTCTTGGCGGAGTAATGGCAGCCCACATGGGATACAGGTGGCCTTTTGTTCTTGTCTCCATAATGCTCATAACCCTTGTGTTTCCTGTAGCCACATACGTGCGTCAGAAATAAATAGCACGCAGTCTTTTATTGTTGTTTTTAATTTTTAGTTCTTGGCTAGTTGTTTGTGGTTAGCGTGTCCAAGTGTTTTGTTGGTCTTATTTGTTGCATTGGTTAGATTGGTTCGCATGAAACAGTTTAACTAAACCAATTCAACCAATTCAACCAATAAAACCAATGGAACCAACAACCGGCTTAATAATTTTGTGCCTTAGTGCCTCTGTGCCTTTATTTTCGCTCCCCAATTCTTTTACCTATAACCAATGACCCATTACCCATTACCCATTAACTTTTATTTGACATGGCCGATAAGCAAGGATAAGATGAATGGCAGGTGGTAATACCAGAAGCAGGAGGGTGAAGTGAAGGCTATCCAGCTTAAACCCATACGGACAGAGAGCTTGAAGGATGTCTTTGTCTCAAGATTCGAAGAATTGATTCTCTCCGGCCAGATCTCTATTGGCGAAAAGCTGCTGCCAGAGCGGGAGCTTGCCCTGAAACTTGGCGTGAGCAGACCGGTGGTGCATGAAGGCATCATTGATCTTGCAGCAAAAGGCCTGGTTACTTTAAAACCAAGGGTTGGAACCGTGGTGAATGATTTCCGCAAACAGGGATCGCTTGCACTGCTTTCATCTCTCACCAAATACCATGAGGGGAAGATTGAGCCTAAATTTTTAGACAGTCTGCTTGATATTCGAAGGCTCTTTGAGCTGGAAACAACACGACTTGCTGCAAAAAACCGGACAAAAGAGCAGACCTCGGATCTTAAAGAAATTATCCGTCAGGAATCAGTGTGCGATCAAAAGGATATCAAGGCAGTGGTAGATCTGGATTTTCGTTTTCACCATCTTGTATCCCTTGCCACGGGAAACCTTGTGTACCCCTTACTTATCAATTCATTCAAGCAGGTATACACAAATCTCACAGGTCAGTTTTTTTTAGAAGATGCTGTAATTCCATTTGTATTCAACCTGCACAAGTCTCTGGCAGAAGCCATTGAAAAAGGAGATGAAGAAGCTGCTGCCTTGATCATGGGACAGCTTCTCGATCATGGCGAGGAATATTTAAATCGTTTTGTTAAAGAAACAAACGCTTCTGCTAAAGTAAGTAGCCGAAGATAAGAAAGGAGGGAGAGCATGAGCGTACAAGCAGCTCCCAAATTCAAGATCAAGGAACCAAAGGGTTTGTCGCAGCGGATTACATGGCTCAGGGATTATTATTTTAAAGGCATAGAGAGGACCTGGAACAATGAGTACACTGCATGGACAACAGGCACTTCCTGGGATGTGGTGTTTGACGAGATCACATTCTACATTGTGCCTGAGATATATCCTTTTCTGCAGACATTCAGATCTTCCATGATCCAGGCAGCGTATAAAGTAAAGCTCCATGAGGATTTCTGGAAATGGAGTCTTCCTGAGCGCAGGGCTTGGTTCATTAAAGAGGTTATTGTGAATTATGTGCCGCAGGAGATTCTGCCGGGAGATCTTATTGCAGGTTCGCGCTTCAATATACAGGCATCACGCTGCTGGTCGGAAAAAGAGGCTAAGGAGCGGGACAAGCGTATCTATGGCAAAAACGGTGCACGCAAGAAGATGCTGTGGTTCCATAATCACGGTTATGGAAATGCAGGCGCAACATCAGGACATCTCGTACCTGGCCATGAACATGCGCTTAAAGCAGGATTCAAAGGCATATATGAAGATATAGAGAGTAAATATAATTCGCTCTCAGACAAAGAAAAGAAAGGCAAAAATGGCGCGCAATTACGTGCCATGATGACGGCTGCAACCATGCCGCGGGATATTGCAAGAAAATATGCTGATCTGGCTAGGAAGCTTGCTGTGAGCGAAAAAGACGGGGTGCGAAAAGAAGAGCTTACACAGATGGCAAAAAATTTGGACAAGTCTCCATGGGAGCCGCCCAAAACATTCTGGGAAGCAGTGCAGGCACTCTGGATCAATCATATGCTCATAATGAGCGATGAAAACTATCCTGGCCCAGGTACATCATTTGGCCGTATAGACCAGTTCCTTCTTCCATACTGGGAAAAATCTCTGGCAGAAGGCATGGACAGGGAGTTTGGCAAGGAGATACTCAGATGCTTCTGGGTGCATGCAAATACTGCATATGATGCAACCATACGGGTTGGTGCTAACCAGGGCATTACTGCTGGTTATGGCCAGCTCCTTACTGTCTCAGGCATTGGGCCAGATGGAGCGGACATGACCAATGATCTCACCTATGCGATCCTGGAGATCATTGATGAGATGACGCCTATTCTTGAGCCAAAGCCGAATGTGAGACTGCACAAAAATTCGCCTGATGCGTTACTCGAGAAGGTTATTGACATGATCTCGTCTTCTCAGGGTGCGCCTTTCTTGCTTAATTTTGATGAGCGATCCATGGCTGGCATGATGAGACAGGCAAAGCGGGCAGGGGTTGAGCATCTGATCAACGAGGGAAATGTATACGACTATGCGCCTGTGGGATGCCTTGAAAACACAATGGTTGGCAATGACCGTTCAGGCACAGTGGACAACAACCTTAACCTTTTAAAAGCAGTAGAACTCACGCTTACTGGCGGCAAAGACCTGATTCCCTATGGCGATCTTATCATGGGAAAGATGGATAAGATCAAACAGGAAGGACCGGTAACAGGCGATGCAACCAGGTTCAAATCATGGGATGAGTTCTGGAATGCGTATGTAAAACAGACCCAGTACATTATAAAAAAATGCGCGGAACTATATGAAGAATCAGAATCTATCAGGGCAGGATTTTCTCCAACGCCGTATCTTTCCTGCATGGTAAAAGGATGCGCAGAAAAGGGCATTGATGTGACACAGGGCGGGCCAGAGCTTGCC
>JAGVNP010000269.1 GCA_020053185.1 Deltaproteobacteria bacterium
AAAAATTGATGTTGCGCGTCTTGCCTGGCGTCTTACTTGTCTGCACCAGGGTTTTTCTCTGTACCAGAGCATTGATAAGGGAAGATTTTCCCACATTCGATCTGCCGATGAATGCAATCTCCGGCATTTTTTTAAGTTTATGATAGATATTCCCTGCGTATGTGGCGTCTTTTATTTTCATAGTCCCTATCCTTTAATCGTAAGGCGTAAAGAGTAAAGCGTAAAGTGTTAAAACTGGGCTAAATACTTTACTCATCGATCTTTTCATCTTCTTTTTCCAGATCCTTCAAAACCTCGGTGATCTCGACTTCTACTGATTTAAGGCGCTTCCGTAAAAAATTTATCATGGATGCAGCATTTTTCACCTGATCCCCGAGTTCATCAATAGGGATCTTGCCATCATTCATCTTTTGCACCATGTCTTCGAGCTGCTTGAGCACGCCAGAATAGCTTTCGGTCTTTTTCATGACTCTTTCTCCTCAACCAAAGACTTTATCTTTCCCTTATATAGTAAAGTGGTGATTCTGTCTCCCAAAGCAATATCTTCTGTCTTTTTTATCGACTTTCCTTTCTTGTCCAGCGTGATGCTGTAGCCCCGCGCCAAAACAACCTTTGGGTCCATGGAATCTAGAAGAGAGCTGATTTTTTCTACAAGAACCTTTCCTTGACTGAGGTTAGTTTTGAACCCTTGTTTTATATATGCGAACAATTGTCTTATCTGCTGTTTCTGGCCTATTATCTGGTAGCGCGCTACGAGAACGATCCCTTCCTGCATACGCGTGATGCGATTCGCATGGCTCGCTATTGCACTGCTCACACTGCTTTCTGCTGTTCGGGCAAGAGTTTTAACCCTGTCGATTTCCCCGAATACCCATCTCTGTGCAATATACGCAATCGATCGTGCAATCTCTTCTTGTCTTGCCTTTTGCGCATAAATCATTTCCCGCGAGACATCAATAAGCTCTGACCCCAGTTCTTCAACCTGATCAAGAAACTCGGCCACCCTGTCCACGAGAAAGCGCGCCACATCCGTGGGTGTGACCATATGTGCAAACGCAACCAGGTCTGCAACACTCACATCGATCTCATGGCCTATGCCGGTAATCACAGGCAGCTTGCTCTTTGCAATTGCCTTGCACAACTCTATGTCATCGAAATAGATAAGATCGGTTTTTGCCCCACCGCCGCGCGTAATCACAATAGCATCGAGGCCTGGCATGGACTCTAATTTTTTTATGCCTTTTATAATCTCAGCGATCGTAGCTTCGCCCTGCATATAGGCATTGTACAATTTCACATCGAATGCGTATTCACTCTTTTTCAGTATGCTCATAAAATCATTGTATGCAGCAGAACCTTTTGAGGTGATCAGTCCGATCCTGACGGCTGGATAAGGAAGAGGAAGTTTTTTATTTTTATCCATGACGCCTAAGCCCTTAAGGGTTTCAATGGTCTGCATCCTTTTCTTTGCAATGAACCCCAAGGAATAGCTCGGGTCTATCTCCTGGATAATGATCTGGAATCTTCCCTCTTTTGCATACAGATCTACTTTTGCTTTTACCTTTACCTCAAGGCCATCGGTAAGATCGAGAAAAGGAATTCCCTGTTTTGCGAGAATGCCTTGCCATCTGGTGTAAGCGCCCTTGAAAAATGCGCAGCTTACCTTTGCAATATACTGCTCTTTGCCATGAGAAGGTTTTTCCACAAGATCAAAATAAAGGTGGGATGATTGCGAGTGCATCTTTAAGCCGTGGATCTCGCCCACGACCCAAACATCTTCGTCAAATGCCAGGTTAAGGGCTTGCCGTGCAATATCATTCAATCTGCTTACAGTTAGACAGGACACATTACTGAAATAGCAGAAAGCATCTTAAAGAATCAAGCGGTTCTGGAAATCCCCCTCACCCCTCGCTGGAGTTTGTGTCATAATTATTTTTTTCGTCATTCCGGGCAAGCAAAGCGCGACCCGGAATCCAGTATTAACAAGTTCTGGATTCCCGCCGGAGTTTACCCCGTACAACGTTACGGGGCGGGAATGACAATTTTGATGGTGCTTTTTTAAATTCCGAACGAATGTGAAACAATCTGACCGTGAAACAGTCATCCTGAGGGCAATGCCCGAAGGATCTTAATAAGATTCTTCGCCCTTTAGGCTCAGAATGACACTTCGTGTCAGATTGCCACGTCGCCCACCTTTGGCGGACTCCTCGCAATGACAGGATTATATCACGGAATTACGAGATTTGTTTCAGATAAATGATCTTATTGTCGCCAGGCGCATAAAAATCACTCATACATGCTTCTTCATGATATCCGGCCTTCAGGTAGAATTGCTGGGTATCCTTATACTGCTCGCGCGAAGATGTCTCCACATATATCCTGCTGCCGCCCATAGATGAGATCATCTGCTCAGATGCCTTTATTAATTCTTTGCCTAACCCCTGGCCCTGGTGTTTTCTGTCCACGACAATCCAGTAGAGATCAAAACTTTCTTTTGTAGCCGGGATAGGGCCGAAACAGGCATACCCGATTACTTTGTTCTTTTCATCTTCCAAAAAGAGAAAATAGTATCCGCTACCAGTTCCTTTTGCCAGCCGCTCCCGCACCAGCTCGATTGCAACAACGATTTCTTCCGGATAAAAGAGTTTTGCAGACTGTGCAAGCCGCTGCACCTGAAGCACATCTTCAGGAAACACCTCTTCCCTGTAATGGACATCTGGTTTTTTCATGGATTCCCCTTAATGTGTTCGCACCTAGGACCGGGCAAGCGCATCATCAACGATCCGCTCTATTGCCTGTGCATAACTTAAGCCAACTTTTTTTGTCGCAGCGACAAAACCGCTGTCAGGATTTATGCACGGATTGGCATTGACCTCAAGCACCCACGGGTTCCCGTCTTTGTCCACCCTGAAATCAACCCTAGCATACCCAGTAAGATCAAACACTTTCCAGCAGCTACGCGAGATATCCCTTAGCTTTTCTAAAAGCGCATTATCACTCTTGTCGAAATTGAAACTACGGTTTGTCTTCTTATATTCAAACGAATTCACATCCCACTTTGCCTTGTAGTCCACGATCTTGAACATACCTTGAGGAAAGCCGAACCTGATCTCTGCAGGCGGAAGAGGATCAACTCCATCCTTATGCGCAAGAAGAGAAAGATTGAATTCTCTGCCGTCAATATATCTCTCTGCAAAACACACCTTATTTATCTTTTGCGCTCTCATCTCAAGCAGAGAGCGAAGCTCTTCAAGCGAGTTTGCCATAACTACAGACTCTTTATCGATCCCGACCGATGCATCTTCCCAAAGCGGTTTAATAATAAAGTGTGCAGGAAATGGAATGGTTCCCTGTGACATCTGGTCATGCATTACCCATTCCGGGGTTGGGACGTCCGAAAAAGCCATCCATTTTTTTGAAAGAACCTTGTGTGATGTAATGAAAATCGCTTCTGTCTTTGCTCCCGTGTATGGAACCCCCATATGGTCAAAAAGCGCCGGCGCAATATGAATAATCCTTCCGTCTCCCTCCACTGTCTCGACAAGGTTGAATATGCAAACAGGGTTTAGCTTCTCAATCGCCCGCCTGAATGGGACAATCTTTAAGGGAAATGGTAAAATCTTTACATCATATCCTAAAGATATTAGCGCCTCAGAAACACCCTGCGCCTGAACAAGTACATCCAGCTCATCAAGGGGAGAATTTGTATAAACAGGGTCACGAAGAACAACAACCCTCTTCTTTGATCTTCTCCCCAGCATAATTTTTAAGCTCCGGATATTCTTTTTTGCGCAGATTTCATGATTTTTTTTATGAGATCCTGAAAAGAGATCCCGTTTAACCTGCAGATTATGGGAAGATCGGAATGTACTGGGTTCAATCCTGCAAGCGGATTCACCTCTATGAAATTGAGAACGCCTTTTCCATCCATTCTGACATCAATCCTTCCGCCATCCCTGCAATTGAGAACCCTCCATACATCAAGCGCAAGTTTTTTGCAGTTCTCCATGATCGCATCTTCTGGTATTTTGTATTCGATCATCTTCTCATAATTTGCTTTGTTTGAGTAGGAGTAAATCTCGTCTGTGCTTTTAAATATCACTTCCATTGCGCCAACCACACTCGCATCATCCCCTGTTCCAACAACTCCTATTGTAAATTCCCGTCCCGGGAGAAAGGTTTCAACCAGAACAGGCTGTTTGAACTTTTCGAGCATATAAGAACATGCCAATTTCAATTTTTCTTTTGAATCGATTCTGGAGAGATGGTTGATTCCTTTTCCTGTTCCTTCGGCAATTGGTTTTGCAAAAAGAGGGAAGGGAAGCGATACTTTCTCTATATCAGAAATTTTTTCTACAACAAAAAAGTCTGCTGTAGGGATACCTGCGTTCCTGACTATGCTTTTGGTCAATCCCTTGTGAAGGGTAAACGCAAGCACAAGCGGATCTGAAAAAGTGTAAGGAATATTGTAGGCATCGAGTAGGGCCGGGACTAATGCTTCCCTGCCGATACCGAACATGCCTTCTGCAATATTGAAGACCATGTCCCACTTGTGGCCTGAAGCGAGCCTTTTTACGAGATGTTTGACGTTGCCTATTCTGTCAGTTTCGAATTCCTGCTGCTGCAGGGCAGACTCTATTGCGTCTATTGTGTCAACCCGGTCAAACTCTGCGGTGGCCTCATCGCTATAGCCTTCTTTGAGATAGTCATCCCTCAGGTCATAGGTAAGGCCTATCCGCATCGGCTATCCTGCTGCCGCAATGTAATCCGGATATTTGTATATCTTCCCTT
>JAGVNP010000182.1 GCA_020053185.1 Deltaproteobacteria bacterium
GAAGATGCAAAATCCCATTGCCTCAGAATGTGTTGCATGATGCCCGGGTGGCCGCACAAGTGCAAACCCTGTATCGACCTCGCCCTTTATCGCTTTTTCTACGAGTGTGATCAGGCCGCCTGCCGCGAGAAGTGCTATTTCAAATGAGCGCTGACAGCATACAGTGTCAGGGTCGAGATTTACTGAGTGTCGCGATTTGCACATAGCCTTTACCAAGGCAACATATGCACTGTCATGGTTCAAGATAATATCTTCTTCACTTGCTGGCCTGGGTTCGATTTTCACAATATCAGGGTCCGTGTTGGCAAAGAGCGAATATATGTATTGAAGCCGCAAAGGGCTTTCCGGATGATAGCTTCCTGTGTCGTGCTCCATGTAGATAGGATCAGCAATAATTCCTACCATGTATGCCACCTTCTATTTTTTTGGCTTATATACAACTTATTATTACAATATCCTTTTGACAAGAGCAATTTAAGTCTTCAGTTTTCAGGGGTCGGGGATCAGGGATTCCGTTCCAGAGATCTCCTTAAACCGTTTATCATTCGCCCGATCTCCGCTGTTTTCTCCAATAGTTGTTTTATTTGATCTTTATCAATATAGCTCAGCCGTTCGGCTATCAAGAGATGAGTTTCCAATTCTGCAAGAGAACCATATGCTATGGACAAGTGTTGAAGGAATTCTTTAGTGTATTGTCGTTCTCGGCCTTCAGCGATATTTGCTGGAATCGAGATCGCAGCACGTTGTAATTGGCTGGTCAACCCATAAATTTCACTCTTTGGAAATTTTTTTGTCACCTGATAACATTTCACTACCAAATCCATCGACTTCTGCCATACCTCTAAATCTCGATAATTCCTAATTTCCACATACTCCTCCTGTCAGCTATTCCATTATTCTTGATCCCTGTAAACCGACCCCTGATCCCTTATTTTCGCTCTTCAAGCTGCCACTCAAGCTTTTTATAAAGCGAAAAAGGCAGGCCGCATGTCATGTGAGAAGGATTATTCAACCCCCATGCAATGCCGCCGGTGCAGAAATAGGAGATGTTTACTTTATTGGTTAAGTACGGAATGACCGTGGAATTGCGGCACATTGACATGTTTGCAAGATATTGATCCAGAAAAAGATCAAAGACATAGGTTGTCCACTGTTTGTTAAACAGCCATTTTGTGAAATCAACCCATGCTTTCTGTTTGCTTAAGACAGCAAGGAGTTTGTTTATAATCACCAGTCTCTTTAAACTAAGCGGGTCTTTTTCTGCCCTTAAGACTGAAAGCGCTGAGCGGTCTATATGATATTTTTGTTTTTTGCGGCTTGCCGTACTTACGTTATTAGTGTCAGATTCTATTTTTACGTCTGCTTTTTGATTTGTTCCATGATTTACAGAACAGCATGTTATACCCTGATCTTTTTGATCTGCTATGCTGGTAGCCATATTTTCCCAGCCAAGCCCGTGTGCAATTTTTTTCATTTCTTCAGGAAATGACCTGACAAGCACAACATCAGGCGGATAGTTTTTATTATATTTGTCAACAGGTGCAATTAAGATGGATGAGGTAAAAGGAAGGAGATTTATTCCTACTTTCAGATCATACTTGGGATCTGGTTCTGCAAATCCAAACACTACGGGCACCCATTTGCAGACCTCAATTGAATCTTTGGTTAACAGAAAACATGCCCCATCTGATGCTTGCCTGACTGCATCGCAGAAAGAAATTCCCTTATATGTCTGTGCAGAGGGATAATCTTTCAAGTTTTCTGGCGCAATCTTGATACCTATTGGCGGATGCCCCAGCTTTACAGGATTCATTTTACTTATCCTCTTTATGATGAGAATGCTCTATTCGTATGGCTTTTTCAGGGCAAACATCGACACATAAACCGCATCCTGTGCAGTCGTGAGTGATGACTTTTCCGTTTGAAAGTATTCTCGCATTAAAAGGACATACATTTATACAGTTGCCGTGTCCTTTGCATTGCTTTGGATCGGTTACTGCCTCCCAGTCGCCTTTTATCAGAGGAAAATATCTCTGACCGATTCCCTGATTTGCGATATAGATCGCACAGCCGCATGTGCAGCAATTGCAGATTGCGTATTCTGCATAAGCGCTTGACGGACAATGATAAAAGAGCATGTGAAACATGCCGAGATTATGGCAATCGGTAATGATCTTTTCAGCCTCTTTTTTTGTGATTATGCGGAAATCTTTAGGAAAAGCCTTCATAAAAGCCCCTGTCCCTGTCCGGATAACAATATCGGTTTCAAGCGGATGATCGCATCCATCATTGGTGATCCTGCACCTGCAAGGCCCCACAGCAATAATGCCGTCTATTGCATCAATGTGTCTAACAAGCTCTTCATATGGTATTGGACTGCCAGTATCGCCATGTCTGGCAATGGGTGAATATATCAGAGGGCCTATAATTTTTTGAAACCAATATTTGCTGCCGAGCCATTTCCATTTTCCCCGGAAGAGCCGGTATGAAACCCACAAGAAAGGCAGTTCAATGTATCTGGCAAGGAGATAGAGCGTGTATCGCTGGAAGCCGCTACCTTCTCTAAGCGTTTTGTGGAATAGAGACATATCGCAATATATAACATATGGACACGGTTTGTTAAACGGAACATTTTTTGCAAGACTGGGAAAAGAGATTTCGTTTCATAATACCCACGGTGTCATTGCGAGC
>JAGVNP010000040.1 GCA_020053185.1 Deltaproteobacteria bacterium
AATATCCTGATATCCATCGATGATGGAAACAAGACCGTTTACAAGGCATATTATGAAGTCTTCAAGCCACTTCATATCAAGCCTTTGCTCGGCATATATCCTAATATCATCGGCAAAAAAGATTACGCTATGACCTGGAGCCAGCTCCAGGAGCTATCAAAAGACGGCTGCGACATTGCAGCGCACGGATATTACCATCAGCTGCTAAATCAGAAATTTTATGATGAAAACAAAGAGGTGTTTTTGAAAGAGATATATGGCTCAAAACAACTCCTGGAAAGCAAACTCAACATAAAGATCACGGCTTTTGTGTATCCTGACGGCATACGGTCTGATATTGCAAAGAAAACCCTAAAAACGGCTGGCTACAAATATGCATTCAACATCCTGTGGGGACCTGTTCTCTGTCCGATCACGCTAAACAAAGATACCTACGAACTTAGCAGATACATGGTGTGCAATAACAATTGGGGTATGATCTCGAATTCAATTGTTAAGGCTCATTGATTACAAAAAAGAAACCTTGATCTTTTTAGATCAGGGACAAAAACATTAAAGGACAACCCTAAAAATTATTTTTGTCATCGCGAGGAGCTTTAGCGACGTGGCGATCTCTTAACAGGCACACAAATTTTGAGATTGCTTCGCTTCGCTCGCAATGACCAAGCGTGATCAAGGCTAAATTTTCTTAAAAACTACCAACCCTGATTACAGCTCTAGTTCTCAGAGCTAAATATCTAAATGCTACTTCTTTTTCTTTGCTGGTTTTTTGGCTTTTGCCGGGCTTTTCTTTGCAACTGCCTTTTTCTTGCTAGCACCACAACCTTTTTTTCCACAAGACATACGTTATCCTCCTTTATGTTTATATATTAAATTTATACCATGCGATCCAGCCAATAACTATCTAAAAATGTCTTGTTCTATTTTAGACCTTTGGCACAATACCTGTTCGGTCATTGCGAGCGAAGCGAAGCAATCTCTAAACCCGTGGACATTTCACGAGATCGCCACGTCGCTAAAGCTCCTCGCGATGACAAAAAACAATTGCTCAAAGGTCTCTTTAATTTATAAAGACAGCCCTCTTCTAAAAGAAGAGGGCTGAGATTGATCTGTCTTATCCGAGTCGTTTCTTTAGAGCTTCCAGTTCTTTTTTCATGCGCTCTGGCAAACGCTCTGCGAACTGTCCAAAGTGCTTCTCGATATCAGGGATCTCTGCCTTCCATGCATCCACGTCCACTCTGAGAAGCTCTGACATGTTTTCTTTCTTGATTTCAAGGGCTGAAAGATCAAGATCATTCTCATCCGGCAAGAACCCGATCGGGGTTTGTTTTGCGCTGACCTTCCCGTCCACACGCTCGCACATCCATTTGAGCACCCTGCCATTCTCGCCAAAGCCAGGCCACAGAAATTTGCCGTCGCTGTTTTTGCGGAACCAGTTCACGTAGAATATCTTTGGCGCTTTGTTTCCGAGCCTGTCGCCCATATCGAGCCAGTGCTGAAAGTAGTCTGCCATGTTGTATCCGCAGAAAGGCTGCATGGCAAAAGGATCGCGCCGCAAATTGCCCACAGCTCCTATATTGGCTGCGGTGGTTTCGGACGATGCAGTTGCGCCCATAAACACGCCATGATCCCAGTTGAAAGCCTCATACACAAGAGGCACAACAGAAGCTCTTCGTCCGCCGAATATGAAAATATCAATGGGTACGCCTTCCGGCTTTTCCCAATCTTTTGATATCACCGGGCATTGTGAAGCAGGCGCAGTAAAACGCGCATTCGGATGCGCCGCAGGCTCTTTTGCTTCAGGCGACCAGTCTCTTCCCTTCCAGTCAATTGCATGCTTTGGTGCATCGCCATCCATTCCTTCCCACCAGATATCGCCTTCATCAGTGAGTGCACAGTTGGTAAAGATTATATTTCCATGAAGGGTATCCATTGCCATGGGATTTGATTGGTACGATGTGCCGGGCGCAACGCCGAAGAATCCAGACTCAGGATTTATGGCATACAGCCTGCCGTCAGGCCCGATCTTCATCCATGAGATATCATCGCCAATGGTTTCTAATTTCCAGCCAGGGATTGTTGGCTGCATCATTGCAAGATTGGTCTTGCCGCATGCTGAGGGGAATGCACCCGCGATATGATACTGCTTTCCTTCAGGGCTTGTTAGCCGCAGGATGAGCATGTGCTCTGCCATCCAGCCTTCTCTCTTCGCCATGACAGATGCGATGCGCAGAGCTAAACATTTTTTGCCGAGCAGAGCGTTTCCGCCATAGCCTGAGCCGTATGACCATATAAGATTCTCTTCCGGAAAATGGCTTATGTACTTCTGCTCTATGGGCGCACACGGCCATGACACATCTTTCTGCCCTGGCGCAAGCGGTGCGCCGATAGAATGGAGGCAGGGAATGAATTCGCCGTTACTGCCGAGCTTCTCAATCACCTTATTGCCCACCCGTGTCATAATGTGCATGTTGCACACCACGTATGGACTGTCAGTGATTTCTATTCCGATCTTTGCAATTGGCGAGTCAATATGCCCCATGGAAAACGGAATCACATACATGGTGCGGCCCTTCATGCATCCAGCGTAGAGTTTTTTCATAATTTCTTTCAGCTCTTTGGGGTCAACCCAGTTATTCGTAGGCCCGGCATCGATCTGTTTGGTTGTGCTGATATAGGTGCGTGTTTCCACGCGTGCCACATCGCTTGGATCAGAGCGGAACAAAAAGCTGTTCTTGCGCTTTTTCAGTGGCGTTGCGCTGCCGCTCTTTACCGCGAGCGCCATCAAACGGTCGTATTCTTCTTTTGTGCCATCGCACAAACAGACGTCATCCGGCTTACACAGCTCTGCAGCTTCCTGCACCCATTTCTTCAATTTCTCATTGTTCACAGCTATAGTCATTCAACATGCCCCTTATTTTTGAAGTGTAGCCGGAGACTGTACCGAAACAATGGCTTCTTTTCAATAGGCAAAAACGACATGAACTTTGCCGCTAAAGTTTTTTCATTACCCCTCACCCCGAGGTTGTGTCATAATTACTTTTTTCGTCATTCCGGGCAAGCAAAGCGCGACCCGGAATCCAGGGTTATTAATAAGTTCTGGATTCCCGCCTACGCGGGAATGACAAAAAGAAAAAACATCACAGCTTCCGATAGAGAGCCAATTTTCTCCCTCTCCCGCTCTACAATTTATAGTTGATATACACATAATTCATATGATAATGTGTATACACAAGGAGGAAAGTACTATGGCCAGGACAAATATTGTGCTTGATGACAGGCTTGTTGATGCCTGCCTAAAAACAACCGGCATCAAAACACGGAAGACTCTGGTCGATCATGCCCTTCGCGAGTTGCTACGCCACGATTCTCAAAAAAAGATTCTAGCGCTTAAAGGAAAGGTTTCCTGGGATGGAAATCTCGAAGAGTGGCGTAAAGGACGCATCAAATGATGGTGCTTGTCGATACCACGATATGGATCGACTTTTTTGCTGAAACCCCATCTCCCCACGTGGAAGCACTAGAGCAGCTTATCAGAGAGAATGCGGATATCTGCACCTGCGGGATCATACTCACAGAAGTTCTTCAAGGCATAAGAAAAGATGCTGAATTCATAAAGACAAGAGATCTGTTTCAGTCTCTTATCTTTCTGCCAATGGAATACAAATCCTTTCTTCGCTCAGCAGAAATCTATCGCTTCTTGAGAAAAAGAGGCCTTACGATCCGCAAACCTGTTGATTGCATGATCGCATCTGTTGCTATTGAAAATGATGTTTCGCTCCTCCACAATGATAGAGATTTTCATCCAATAGAAAAATACTGCGGACTCAAAGTTTTTTCATCATAAACACCCCCTCACCAAATGAAGAAGGAAATGTCATTCTGGTCCCGTATCAATGTACGGGATAAACTCCGGCGGGAATCCAGGAAAAGTACCCTCACTGTCATTCTCTTTTTATTTTTTTGTCATTCCCGCGGAGGCGGGAATCCAGAGAGCGGTACACCTATCAAAAAAACCTGGATTCCCATTTGCATGGGAATGACAACTCTTTACGGTTACATCAAATTTAATTTTTAAGGCTCAACTCCCAGCGGCCTCGCAGCTTGCTGAGCAACAGTTTATTGTGATATGTTACTGCTTTATTAAAAAGGAGGATTTGAAATGAATTCATATGGAGGAAAACTATTTGTTGCTGTAATTGTGTGTCTTACAGTTGTCTTTTCTGCAAACTTAAACTCCGGCGCAGAGGCAAAGGATTCAGTCTTAAGCAGTAAAACACTGAACCGCTGGGTAGATTTTGTAACCATGAGCGGCGGATTGGCAAGCGAAGAAATTGGCTCACCTGTTTCCAACTTGCGGCTGTATGCGTATCGAAATGGCGTTTTTGAGCCGATCCGTTACCAGATCGACGAGATGACTGAAGACGGCGACTGGATATTTACAGAAGGCCCGCTGCCGAATAAAGATCTGAGCAATGGCAAACTTGATCCGTGGGATACTATTACCTTTATGGCATCTGATACCGGTGACAGGATATCGAAAGAAACATTTGTGCCAGGCTGCACCAAAAGCTCTGAGATCGAGATAATCGATCCTATTACCGGAGAAAAAGGATGGGTCTATGTTTTATACTTTCCATCAGATCCGCCAAATCGGTCGGCCTTGCCTGATTATGTCCGTTACAACTATAATACGGCAACCGTTGATACCGATTACTGGCAGTGTAAGTATATTATTACTAAAGACGGTCTGCACAGCACCTTTTATGAATCAGAGATCACGCATAAGCAGGCAGGAGGGTCCGGCGAAAATTTTGTTGACCGCTTCAAGGTAAGGATAAGCTTAAAACTTCTCTTCAGTGCGATCACTTTCCGGCTTAATGAGGAACAGGTGGGGTCAAATGTTCTTGCCTATAAACACGGTCCTATTAAACTTATTACAAGAACTGAACAATACGTGAATGGACCAGGAGGGTTGAAGATAGGACGGGGAGTGATCGATACTCAGGAGACCTCAATTGCATCCATTGCTCCACTGCTTATTGATATTCCATTTCGGCTTGACAGGGTTGTGTCATCTCTTACCTTCAGAACCGGAACTGATTATAATGAAAATGCTTTTGGCGCAAAGGTCTATAACTCAAACAACCTTCAGGGCTTTTTGGTAGATGGGAAGATGGATGATGGCGAGAAGAATTTTAATCCGGCTGCAGATGAATGGAGGCTTATGGTCGGTAAAGCAGGCATTCTTATGTCAAGCACAGTATATCCTCCGGAATTTCTGAAATATCTGGATCGCTCTGCCGGCCTCATTGATGACATCACAAAAAAAGACCCACCGGAAACCTATCCCGGGTGCATTGGTTATCTGTGGCAGGACTGGAACGTAGGCAAGGTTCCAAAAGGGAAATACTATCTTTTCGTGTATTTTTATCAACCGGCCAATCCCAAAGGCTATACACCCGGCTATGAAATTCCATTTATGAACTATCAGAACAAACAGCTGAAAATCCGCGGTGGAGGCAAGGAAGAAACGAATCGGACACAGATTATCGCCAATATTGGTAAACGGTATAAATAAGTGCCCTAAACTGAACCTGCTTGTTATCAATGAGTTCTGGGGGCATGACCGTACAAATAAAACAGAAAAGGTAGAATCCGAGTTCACGTGAAAGCAGTGATATTCACCCCCCTCTCCCTACCCTCTCCCACAAGGGGCGAGGGTTTCTTAAATAATATCTCCCCGCCATTGATGGGAGGGGATAAAGGGGAGGGTGAAAAAAAAGCGATCTGCCTAGTCTTTTGCCTTTGTAGATTCGATCCTCTGCTTTGCAGCCTTGAAAAATTCAGGCACTGCAATCTTTGAAGCAAAGTTTTCAATTGATGTTGGCGCAGGGATTTTCAAATCCCACTTCATATAATGGATAAGCATTGTGCCTTCTCCACAAGATTCCAATCTGTAATCTTCGATCACATCACGGGTAAAGTTGGCCTTGCCTATCTTCATGCCCTGTTCTTCGTATTTCTTCACCTCTTCATCTGTGAGCTGGCGGAATATGAGCTGCTTTTTCTCTTCGTTTATTGCTACACTGCCAGGCACATGGACTGTAAGAAAAATCAGCTTCTGACCGGATATCGCTATGGCTCGGCCATCTGCATTGCCGATGATGTGATGGTATTTAAGATCTGGAGACCACTGCGGCCATGAGTCAAAATCCGAGATCACTTTCCAACAGTCTTCAATAGGCGCATTGATGAGTATCTTTCCTGTCACAACTCTGGTCTTCCCAGTGCCTTCTACAGTTATGATTGGCTTGCCGTCTTTGAGTTTTTCGCAGTCTGTCTGATCAGCGTAGCTTGCTGCGCAGAACAAAAAACAAATCGAACATATAAATACTACTTTCAGAATTCTCATCTCTCAACTCCTTTACAATAAAATATAACAAGTTGTCATTCCGGACTTGATCCGGAATCTAGTGTTTTCCTGGATTCCCGCCTCCGCGGGAATGACAAAAAATAAATTCGGAGTGACAAAAAAAACGGGAATGACGCATTATGTTGCGATTTATGACAACCACGCATCTTAATAAAAATCTGTCACCACCTCTTCATGAATGTTCTTTTCATTTATCTGAGATAAAAGTTTTTGAAGAGTAATCTTTTCCTTTTTTTCAGGCTCTATAATAAGTTTGTCCTTTTCCAATGTGAACTTTACAGGGGAACCATTCGCCAAGCCTGTTTCTTTGGCAAATGCCTTGGGGATACGAAGCGCCAAGCTATTACCCCATTTTTGAATTCGTGCTCTCATAAAAAAACCTCATCTACATTGAAGATACTTTTTTATCTCCTTTATCAAGAAAGGGCTTACTACGCAGCTATCGGATAGTTGCCGTATGTACGCACTGCATCGAGCATGACTTCAAGCTTATGTGCGGGCATTGAGCTGTGGCCATGAACAGGCCCGATCATGAATCTCCCTCCAGGACCGAGCTTTGCAATCAGATCTTTTACAGCTAATCTCACTTCTTCATCTGTTGATCGCTCGGTGAGCAGATAATCAACGCCCACACCGCCGATGATCGTGACTTTGTCGCCGTGGATCTGTTTTTCTTTGAATATGTCAACGTTCGATGTGTTCTCATATGCATGAAGACCATCAACGCCCCATGAAATAAATGTATCGAACATCAGAGTATTATCACCGCATGAATGCAGGATATATTTACCTCCCCTGTCATGCACAGCTTTAATAACCCGCTTATATGAAGGCCCGAATGTCTTATCAATGATCCTCGGGCTCATGAACGGCCCGGTCTTGAATGCAAAATCATCAGTCTGAAAAATGACTTGCACCCCTGCATCCATCATTGCCATTGCAGTTTTAAGACAAAGCTCTTCTGACATGTCGATGAAGCGCTTTACCAGATCTTTTTCCCTGCTGATCCACAGCGCCATGCGCTCAAAACCTACAGCCCACAGGATAACTTCCTGGATGCCGTAGACAGGGCCCTGGCCAAGGAGGCAGGTTTTGTCGCCATATTTTTTCATCATCTTATTGTAGAATTTGTATGTATTGTGCGCGAGGTCATCGATCTTTGGCCAGTGCGGCCATGCTTCGAAATCCTCGCGGCTGGTGATGCCGGGACATTTATACATATAGGTCATGTTGCCATGTCCGTCAGGCTGAAGATTAAATATTGATCCTGTATCCCGCGCCATTGTATGTGAATCAAGGATTATAAAAGTCTCTTCATAGATTGCCCATACTGAATCAAACCCGAGCAGAGTGCCGGCCTTTATCCGCTGTTCCATTGTAGATGTCAGGATCGGCTGGAATATGGGCTTTGTAATTTTTGTCCCCCATTTATCGAAGATAAATTTTACAACAGGATTTTCAAACGCTGCTTGCGAAGAGATCAGGGGCTTGCCCAAAACTTCATTAAATGTCCTGTCTTCCAACGTAGCGCAAAAACTCGGCACCCTGTCGACTGATTTCCCTTCTAATGTGCGGATGATCCGTTCTGTTGGGTTCATGGCTATCTCCTTATTGTAATGTTATGAGCTTTTATACCATTCGAGTCATTGTGAGGAGCACATTCGCTTCGCTCAGCGTAAACTCCGCAGAGCCTGTCCTGAACGAAAGTGAAGGATCTTATAAGATCCTTCGGGCATTGCCCTCAGGATGACTGTTTCACAGTCAGATTGCTTCGCTTCGCTCGCAATGACATTCAATAATAAAACTTGTTCATTGTCTTATTTGCTGAGTTTTTTCTTGAATTTCTTATAGTCCTTTTCAAGATCATCTCCGATGTGATGGGTGTTTCTCAGCTCATCAATGAGCGCACAGTACTGCCGCATTTGATCTTTTGCCAGCCTAGAATTTTCCTTTTCATTGATCTTCACAAGCTTGCTCAATATCTCGAGGCGATACTGATTGCTCAGGTTAGGCGTAGCCAGAGCCTGCTCATAGCTTTTTGCAGCCTCTTTGCATTTTCCGGAACATTCAAACACATCACCTTTGATCAGATACAGCCTGCCATAATTCGGATATTTGGCTATCTGTTTATCAATGCTGGCAATCAAAATTTCGGGCTTTACTCCCTTAGCCTCATGCCAAGCATCTGAGATAAACCCAAGCTGACCTGGCGTGAGATCGCTTGAAAAATCCGCTTCCTTAACGATCTCTTTGAACTCGCCTCTGTATTGATGCTTCTTGTATTTGCAATACCAATCGATCTTCTCTTTAAGCTCAGGAGACTCCATCTTCGGATCAGCTTCTTTGAAAAGAGTTAGAGTTCTATCTTTGAGATTATACTGATACATTTTGGCAAATGCGCTGTAGCTCTGGGCAACTGCAAAATAGACCACATCATTCTTTACATCAAAGACCAGCGTATTGATGGTGTACTCGTTGTTTATGGTTGCATTGTCGGCCAGGTACACATTTTCGTATTCGTAAAAATCCGTACTTTTAAGATAATCAATCATGTCATCAATGCTGTTGATGCCTTTGTCCTTTATGACCCGGTCAGTGGTGTAGTGCCGCGCAAGATTCCATTCTGTCTGACCCAGGAAAACTTCATTATATTTTTTCGAAAGCTCCATGTCGCCGACAAGCTCCGGCTGGAAAAGTATATTGTGCACATACTCGTATTTTCCGCTCATCGGGGTTTCAGTGATGTTGTTGTCGTACATCTCAAAGATAGCGCCGCTGCCTTCATTTGCACTGGCAATCGTGATCATCCAGCCTGGCTCATCTGTCTTGTATGTTCTGATGACGCCGCCGGCTTCGCTTAAGTTTGATGCATTTTCCATGATCTCCCTTGTCTTGTATGTGATGGGAAGTCCTTTATTGTTTTTTTCAAACATGCCGTATGCGATATTCAGGGTCATAGACAGGCCTTCTTCATTTACAGCCTGAATGACACCTGGGAACCCGACAAATGAGAAGCATGTAAAGCTCTTCTTTCCTTCTGGATGATATTCCACAATAGCAGGATATTGTCCAAGCATCGGAGGCTCCCAGTCAAAATCACGGCCATGAATGATGCGGTCATCCAGCTTTACCATGATAGAAGAGCAGGCTGATGTCATCATGCTGCTGCCGGCAGCCATGAACATCAGGGTGTAAAAATCCACTCCGCTGCCTTCAGACATGCCTTCTATCTCTTCTACATAATACGCAGGAAAACGTTTTTTAATGCTTTTAAGCATGGACTTGATAACGATAGGCACAACAGGCCGCAAATAACAGGGATATGATGCAGTAACATCATCAAGAAAAGTGTCGATTTCACCACCAACCCGATTCATCTCTTTTTTCATTAGAACGCCGTACTGCAGACCCATGTCATAGTAGCTGCCTTCAAGTTTTATCACAGGCACACCATCAAAATAGCGAACCTCTCCGCGGTCAAAGTGCTTTATGTCGTTTTCAATAGTAACTTTGCTTTGATAGTTTTCTTGAGAAGCCTTTGGCGCACAAAAAACCATGCACGGAACCAAAAGGAAAAGAACTATGCATAAGAATCTTTTCAACCTTGCATTCTGCATACATGCCTCCTGAATTGAAATATTCATAGCCTCATACAAAGAAGCCGATCAACCATATCAATCACACAATTATATAATATCCGTCAAGCACGATGAAAGGACCATTATTATTATTGTTTGTCATCACGAGGAGCGTAAGCGACGTGGTGATCTCGTGAAAAATTCATAATTTATGAGATTGCTTCGCTTCGCTCGCAATGACCGAATGGGTATTATGCAAAGGTTTAGAATCGCTTAAGTGCGCTAGCAATGCTCGGAAAGGTAGCGCCTCAACACATAAAGACCGTCAGGAGTAAAATTTTCGCGCTGCGCAAGCGTGAGAACCTCTTCTATGGAATAAAATGCTCCGTCTTCGATCTCTTCTTCCTGTAACGTGATCGCTCCATCATAGATGCAGGTGTATACACTGCCCCATACGCGGCTTCCTGCATATTCGCCGTAAAATTCAAAAAGGAATTTTAAAGGAACCTTTGATATTCCCAGTTCTTCTTCCAACTCGCGGATAGCAGACTCTTCATTGCTCTCGCCTGCCTGCACCACGCCGCCTGCGCACAGATCATAAAAGCCCGGAAAAATGTCCTTGATCATGGTGCGCTTCTGCACATAGAGCTGACCTTTTGAATTAAACACAAGGATATACGTTGCACGGTGGATCAGGCCACGAGAGCGCATGTTTTCCCTGGTGTCAGAGCCGATCACCTGGTTTTTCTCATCAACGATTGCCACCTTTTCTTTCTTGCTTTTGGCTTGATATGCTGAATGATCTGTCATAATTAACATCATGGTATGACATTTACGCGAATGTCAAATGAAGAATAGATACCTAATACCCATTCTTCAAAACCAAACATGGAGGTTGTCATGGCTGATTATTTGACATGGAAAAAAGTCGTTCTTGAATGCACTCATCGTTTAACCCAACGGGGTGCGCTTGTTGGCTCAGGAGGCAATGTATCTCACCGCATTCCCGGGGAAGACAAGATAGCTATCACTCCGTCCAGCAAAGACTATCTGACCATGAAACCTAAAGACATCTGCATTGTTGATTTTAATGGTGAACTTATTGAAGGAGAGTTTCGGCCTTCTGTGGAAACAGGAATGCATCTGGCTGTGTATAAAAACAGGCTAGATGTAAATGCGATCGTCCACACCCACCAGATCTATGCCAGCATCTTTGCCGTATTGGACATTCCAATCCCTGCGCTGTTTGACGAACAGGTGCTTCACCTTGGTTCAGAAGTTGCAGTGATTTCCTATGGCATAAGCGGCTCACCTGATCTTGCCAATAATGTTGCATCAAAGATGGATAACAAATGTAATGCCTATATCCTTAAAAACCACGGGGCTCTTCTCTTGGGAATATCGATCGAAAATGCCGAGCGGAATAGCGCTCTCCTGGAAAAAACAGCAACAGTCTATTATCATGCCCTTGCATCAGGAAAACCCATTTCAACCTTGCCTGAATCCAGCATCTCGGCTTTCATGAGCATACTGATTGCAAGCCAGCAGGCTAAAACCAGTGAGTTGAAAGAGCGGTAGATTAAGACCGTTAAATAATACCGATTCGGCGAAGATATTCGCTTAAGTCTGTCCTGTGTGATAACGAAGGGTTCACCCCTCACCCCTCCCTCTCCCGCAAGGGGCGAGGGCTTTTTTTAGGATTGATATTTATATCGACTAGCCCTGTTTTTCCTCTCCCCTGGGGGGAGAGGATTAAGGTGAGGGGGCAAATTACAAAAAAACTAAATATTCAGGACAGGCAAGGTCTCCATGGCCTGAAGGGTCTTTTCAAAATTTTCAACCCCTGCATCACTGCCAAGTCCTGTAGCAACAAGCGCAGACGTAGCTGTAGCAAAGCGACATGCTTTCTTCAAATCAAACCCTCTGGCAAGCGCAGCAGCAAATCCAGCACAATATGAATCTCCGCAGCCAGTTGTATCGACCACATCTACTTTATAAGCAGGGATCCTTACCTGTTCTTTATCCGTTACAAGCAATGATCCGTTTGCTCCCCACTTGAATACACAGACTTTTGCCCCGCGCTTCATGTAAAATCGGGCTGTATCTTCAGGTGTCTTTGTTCCGGCAACTTCCATCGCCTCTTCCATGCTTGGCATGAAATAATCAACATGCGGAAGTACAGCTTCCAGGCTAGGCAATGACCGATCGCTCGGTGCAATAAAATCACATGTCACTGTAGCACCTTTTTCCTTTGCCTGTTTTAAAAGCTCGGCGCTTGGCTGGCCATCAAGATTGAACAAGGTGCCCACTCCGCCCAGATGAACGAACGGGCTGTTCACAATGCACTTTCTGGTTCTCTCATCGATCTCAAGCAGAATGGATGCGCCGATCGCATGGAAATTAGGCCTGTCGCCTGTCCTGTTTATGGTAAGCATCGTTGCTGAGGTGGGCATGTCGCTTCTTCTCTGCATATAAGATGTGTCTACGCCCTGTTTTACAAGCACCCGTTCCACAAAATCTCCCATGTCATCATTCCCGAGCGCACCGACAAGAACGGTTTTTATGCCGAGCTTTGCAGCAATCACTGCTGCGCCTGCGGCTGTTCCTGCTGGCGTGAGCCGGATCTGCTCAATTATCTCGTTCTTGCTTCCTTCTGGAATTTTTTCAATGTGCCGTCCCAATATATCCAGGATCGTAAGCCCAATGCATACAAGTTCTGTACTCATACTTTACTCCTTTTTTAGACAATTTATAAAACCATAGATTCTCTTTTTTAAATGTCTTCTGAAAAACATTCAAGAAAAATCATTGTCAAAGCCATAGAATTAAAGTGAACCGTTTAATAATATCTGTTAATATAAATGCACTAGACCACATTGATATGGATATAAAAATCTAGAGGAGGAATTGTGGAAAAGGTAAAAGTATACGGATACCGGTGGGTTGTACTGCTTGCTTTTGCACTCGCAAATGCAATAATTCAGGTACACTGGCTCACATTTGCGCCAATCACAACCGAGGCAGCATCATTTTATAATGTGACGCCACTTATGATCGGCATGTTGTCCATGAGCTATATGATCATGTACATCTTTTTCTGCATACCTGCTTCTTACGTGATCGACACTTACGGCCTGCGTATCGGTGTTGGTATTGGTGTTGTTCTCACCGCCATATTCGGACTTATGAAAGGCATGTATGCTGAAAACTTTACCATCATCATGATCTCCCAGTTCGGCTTAGCTGTTGCCCAGCCATTCATTATGAATGCCATTACAAAGGTCGGCGCAGTGTGGTTTCCTATCGAGGAACGGGCTACTGAAGCAGGCTTGGCAGCACTCTCGCAATATATCGGATTTATCATTGCCCTGGCGCTGACCCCATTCCTGTTCAAGGCATATGAAATGAAAGGTATGCTTATGATCTATGGCGTGAGTTCTATCATCATTGCTTTTATCTTCTTTGCCCTCATCAAGGACAACCCGCCAACGCCTTCTTCACATATTACTGAAGAAGAACGATTCACTGTATTTGCAGGCATCAATCACATATTCAAACAGCGCGACATGATACTGCTTCTTATTATCTTTTTCCTGGGGCTTGGAATGCTCAATGCGGTGACTACATGGATCGAACAGATATTGAACCCGCGTGGCTTTACGTGCGAACAGGCAGGCCTGGCCGGTGCTGCAATAATGGTAGGCGGCATCTTAGGCGCAGTCATTTTGCCCATACTTTCTGACAAATTCAGAATGCGAAAGGCATTCATGATACTTGCAATGATCGGCATTGCGCCTGGGCTGATAGGTTTCACTATTACTACCAGTTACACGATCCTTCTTATGTCTAGTTTTGTACTCGGCTTCTTCATCTTAAGCTCAGGCCCTATCGGATTTCAGTACGGAGCTGAAATAAGCTATCCGACGCCTGAATCCACTTCCCAGGGATTGCTGCTGCTCTCAGGCCAGATCTCAGGCATTATCTTCATTTTTGCCATGGATAAATTCCGCTCAGCCGAAACCGGGTCCATGACACCATCCATGATTGTACTCGTGGCCATGGCATTTGTGTGCATATTGATGGGCTTCCTCTTGCACGAATCTCCTCTCATAAGAAAAGAGGTTAAATAGAAAATTTAAAAATGCCGATAATATAATAAAATGGCATGGAGGTAGATCAGATGACAAGATTTTATATGACCAAAAATTTAATAAGATATTCTTATATTGTTTTAATTGCCATGGCGCTTAGCTTAACCTGTTTTACCACAGCCAATGCTACTAATTGGGTTTATGTATCAGCGATTTGGAGTGGTTCATCGCTTTACTATGACTCACAAAGCGTAACAATAGACCGCAACAACAGGACATTTTCTGTCACATCTTCTATTGTTTTCAGCTACACAGATCGAGAAATAGAGATAGATTATGCAGTAGAAGATGGTTACTATTATGATGGGTATGAAGATCTGGATTGGACGGAAGAGGGCCTTACCTTCCATTACGACTCAAATACAGTCGATGTCACTTTTTGGGGATGTTATGATAAAGATGGGGTGTGGATCGATGATGGATCAGGGCCTTACTCACAGCCAATCAACAATACGTATGGGCGTGACCTGATTTATCAAAGAGTCAAAAGCGATTACAGCATTTATTAGAAGGGATTATCCGCCAGAGACCTGGTTACTCAGCCTGCCTACATGCTGTTACTGTTGTAGATTCAATCTTGGCTTTTGCTGCTTTTAGAAAATCCGGAGCAAGCTGCTTGCACAAAAAAGACTCGATCACTTTGGGTGCAGGAAACTTCAAGGTTATTTCCATAGAATACGTCCATATTGTTTTGTCACCATATGGCTCCAATTTGTGCGTTTCCCTGATATCCCTGGTGCAATTTGCTTTCACTGCCTTAACACCCAGATCATTGTATTTTTCAACCTCTTCATCTGAGAGCTGGCAGCCGGACATATTTTTATTCTCCTGGTCAAATGTTACGTCTTCAGTATTATGAACCGTAATAAAAAGAAATTTTGATTCATACACGGCAATTGAATGGTTTCCTGACTTACTGATCGTATTAATTTGTTTCATGCATGGAGCCCACTCCGGCCAGGTATCCAGATCTGACAAGACCTTCCAGCAATCTTCAACAGGGGCATTAATCAGTATCTTGCCTGTCGATTTTTTGGTCTTGCCGGAAAGATCATTCCATACCAGAGGCTTACCCTGCTCCAGTATCTGCATATCTGACTGCTCGCTGTATATAGCTGTACTGAAGAAAATCAGAGAGAAAACCAATATGGATTTTAAAAACAGATGCTGTCTCTTCATATTTTTGTTTTTTAAAGATACCATCAAAATACGATTAAGACAATAAGTCAGATTAATTTATAGACCCGTTCTGTAT
>JAGVNP010000087.1 GCA_020053185.1 Deltaproteobacteria bacterium
ACCATATCCATCTTCCGGCCGGACTTGCTTGTCTTTTCCTCGATCTTTGTGACCTTTGGCGTGCCAGTGATCACGTCCCCTGGATAGATTTCCTGATAGTACTCGTACTCTTCTTCCCCATGCAGGATCATGGCAAAATTAATCTTAAGCTCAACGATGACCTGCGGCATTGATCCGCACCACATCATGGGAACAGTGTAGAATGTCGGTGGTGCAGGACAATCCTTGTAGCCTTCCTTCTTGGCGACTTCTTTATCGACCCATAAGGGATCAAAATCGCCGATTGCACGCACAAGCTCCCTGATCTTGCCGCGCTCAATCTCCCATACCATGGAAGGGAATTCTTTTCCTTCCTTTGACTTGTCAGCCATGCTTACCTCCTTTAAATTTTATAATTATTAATCGCCATATTTTCCAACAATGGCGACACTGCATACGTTCATCATTGGGAATCCGCCGAGATTGTGCGTGAGTCCAAAACGCGGATCTTTGAGCTGTCTATCGCCTGCCTTGCCCTGAAGCTGCAGATACATCTCATAGAGCATACGTAGGCCGGATGCGCCAATCGGATGGCCAAAGCATTTGAGCCCGCCATCTATCTGGCAAGGAACTTTTCCATCGCGGTCATAGAATCCGTTCAGGATATCTTCTGGTGCTTTTCCTCTTTCTGAGATGTGCAGGTCTTCCATGGTTACTAGCTCGGTGATGGAGAAGCAGTCATGTACTTCCATCATGCTGATCTCTTTGCGCGGATCTTTGATCCCTGCCTCTTTATATGCTTCAAGGCTTGCCTTTGATGTGGTGATGAATTGTGCGCCGTCCCAGTCATATGCGATCTCTGTTCCATTGCTTAGAGAGAGCTGGAGAGCTTTCACAGAGATGATATTCTTTTTGCCAAGGGATTTTGCAATCTCAGGTGTGGTGACGATTGCGCATGCGCTTCCGTCGCTCACTCCGCAGCAGTCAAACAGACCTAACGGATATGCAATCATGGGTGAATTGAGTACCTGCTCTTCTGTTACTGGTTTTCTCAAGTGAGCCTTTGGATTAAGAGCGCCGTTTGCATGGCTCTTTACCGACACATGAGCCATTGCCTTTTTAACCAGCTGCATATCGATCCCGTATTTTGCCGCATAACCGCTTGCCAGCATTGCAAAGCCACCAGGAGCTGTCATGTTTGCAAACCAGAGTCCATTCAATGAGCCCATTGCGCTGCCGAACTCAGGAAGTCCGCCGTAGCCGATATCCTTGAGCTTTTCTACGCCAATGGCGAGTGCGATGTCATATGCTCCTGATGCAACCGCGTACACTGCTCCTCTGAACGCCTCGGTTCCGCTGGCGCAGAAATTTTCCACCCTTGTCACTGCTACGTTGTTTAGCTTTAGGGCCATAGATGCAGGCAGAGCGCTTTTGCCAACGCTTATCTCATCAAAGCATGTGCCGAGCCATGCTGCCTGGATCTGTTTTTTCTCTATTCCTGCATCGGCGAGACATTCCTGGAATGCCTCGACCATCAATGCCTCTGGCCCGTCATTCCAGCGTTCTCCAAATTTGGAGCAACCCATGCCGAGTATTGCAACTTTATCTCTTATTCCGCTAGCCATCACTTGCCTCCTTCTATCTGGGGAATGGCCTTCCAGAAATATCCGGTAAAGCCGCGCGTTTTGTCTGTATATCTTTTTCTAAAAGACAGTTTTATTGGCATGCCGACTTTGACCTGATTCATGTCGCAGTCTGTAAAATCCATCAGGGTTCTGCCGCCGCCGTCAAATCCAACAAGGCCATATACTGCAGGCGGATCTACTGATGCAGCAAGCATATCTCCTGTAAACATGAGTACCTTCCCCTGTTTGCCGACAAATTCATAATCATCAAATTCATTCACAGCACCGCAATCAGGGTTTACACAGATGATGTTTGGCGGGAAATGAGGAACGCCGCATTTTTTGCATTTTTTCCCCACAAGACCGAAGATCATCTTCCTGTTTCTCCACAGAGTGGTCAGGGATGTGTTAACAGAGGTCTCTCCCCTGATGCCCAGATCAGCAACAATCAAATCTCTGAATTTGCTGAATTTCTGATAGTTGTTGAGGTCTACCTTGTTTGCCAGAGAACCCTTTATGCCTTTGGGTCCTTTAAAATTTTTGATCTTGTCTGTGACTTCGAAAGCAAGCACATCACAGCCCTGTCCAAAACTTGCAACCAGCAGTTTGTCTCCTGGCTTTGCATCTTCAAGCGCAGCAGCCAGCATCACAAAAGGATGTGCAGTTCCTGTATCACCGCAGTTCGCATGCATATTGCCCTGCACCTTTGAAGGATCAAGGCCGAGTTTCTTTGCAATATCCTTATGAGTTCCTGAGAAATAGCATGGATATATTACCTTGGCAAAATCAGTGATGGCCATCCCGGTTTTTTTCAAAAACCCGCCAATTGCCTGCGGAATAATCTTGCCGTAGCCTTCATCTCTCATCCATCGCTCTTCCCAGTTATAATCAAATTCTTTGCCAGAGCCTCTATAGTGATCTACAAAGTCGCAGCTCAGAGAATGGCTGCCCTTGAATTCTGCAATCACATTGTCTTTTCCAAAGAGAAGGGCTGCTGCACCATCTCCGTAGAACATCTCCAGCATGGTTGCCATCTTTGTCCTTCGCTGGTCAGATGCGACAACGAGCATGTTGTTTGCTTTTCCTGCATTGATTGCATCTAATGCGGCGATTGCCGCCGTAGTGCAGCTTTTTAAACATGAGGCAAAATCTGCATTTGTTGCGCCGTCTTCCGGTATATTGAGTGCAGCAGCAACAATGCCTGCATTGAGCCTGTCAGCAAAAGGCAGCGTGGTGGATGCAAGATAAACGCCATTAAGCTTTTTTCTATCGTTGCCTTCCATGCAGTCATATGCTGCAGCAACTGCCATGCTCACGGCATCTTCGTCCCAGTTTGCAACTGCTTTCTCGCCCTGTGCAACTGCCATGATCACAGGGAAGTACCAAGCCATGTTCTGCACAATGAGCATCCGGTTTAGCCGATACCGAGGGATGTATCCCCCATACGACACTATACCTGCCATACAAAAACCTCCTTAAGAATTTATTTTTTCTGCTATATTTTTATATTGCCAAACACACCGCTTGTTTTCATGCCATTGATCTCCTGGTCAGAAAATCCAATGGCATTTAAAATCTCAGAGGTGTTTTTGCCCAACGCAACGCCTGCACTTTTGTATTCAGGGTTAAATCCGGAAAATTTGACAGGGTGAGCGATCTGTTTGATTGGTTTATTGTTAGGACCAGGAACATTGGCAACGATCTCTTTTTCTTTAACGTATTCACTGTTCATTGCTTCTGCTAAAGACAGAACAGGTTCAACGCACGCATCAACATCCTTGAACGTCTCAACCCAATGCGAAAGAGGCTTTGTTTTTATAATCGCGGTTACTTTCTTTTTTAACTTATCTGTTGATTGCGAATTGGAAAAGCTTTCTTCAAGTAGTTTTTCCAGGCCCAGGGTCTTGCAGAAAGCACTCAAGAACTGCGGCTCGAGGCCGCCAAAAGAAATATATCTTTTATCAGCAGTTTCGTAGAAACCGTAGAGAGAACCCCCGCCCAAAAACTCGGTTTCATATCCTACATTCTCGTTAGAGCAGAGTGCCTTGCTGATGCAGGTCGCATGATAAGGGAACAAGCCGTCGGTCATTGCAACATCGATATGCTGGCCTTTACCTGCATGCATCCTTGAGACTGCTGCTGCAAGGACAGAGATGATTGTATTATTGGAACCAGATCCTACATCTGCTACCTGTATTCCCATAATGCACGGGCCGGTCTTTTTTTTGCCGGAATAACCCATGATGCCCGAGCGCGCCAGATAATTTATATCATGGCCTGCCCGATCTTTTAGAGACCCTGTCTGTCCGTATCCGGTTAGCGAGCAGTAGATGAGTTTTGGATTGATTGCAGATAGTTTTTCATATGACAGACCGAGACGGTCCATAACCCCGGGACGGAATTGTTCAATAAGAATATCATAAGTATGAATAAGACGCTCTATTACATGAAGGCTGTCCTTGTTTTTCAGATCCAGAGCAAGAGATTTTTTATTGCGATTAATATAAGAATGGAAGTACGAGATTTTCCCTTCATCATCTACAAATGGAGGCATTGCTCTTGTTAAATCCACTCGGGTTGGCGATTCGATCCTCACCACATCTGCGCCGAGATCTGCAAGCACCATTGTGGCAAAAGGGCCAGGAAGCAGCGTTGTAAAATCGAGGATCTTTAGAGTGGAGAGAAGACCCTCTTTCATCTAGAGCCCCAAATATCTGCTGATTATGAGGAGCATTATCTCTGAGGTGCCTGCGTAGATGGTCTGCACTTTTGCATCCCTGAACATGCGGGCAATAGGATATTCTTCCATGTACCCGTATCCGCCGTGGAACTGAAGACACTGGCCTGTCACGCGGTTGAGCATCTCGCAGATCCAATATTTTGCCATAGAGGTTCTTTTCACGATCTCTTTGCCATCCATTGTATCGATGATTAGGCTTTCCAGGAATGTCCTGCCGAGCTCTACCTCGGTTGCCATCTTTGCAAGTTCGAATGAAATATACTGAAACCGACTGATGGGTCTGCCGAATGCTTCCCTGCTTTTTGTATATTCGATTGTGACCCGCAGAGCTTCTTCGGCAGCGACTTGTGCACCCATGGCGCAAACAAGTCTCTCATCCTGGAGACGCTTCATGAGATAGTAAAAGCCCTGGCCTTCTCCGCCCAAAAGATTTTCAGCAGGAACCTTGCAGTCTACAAAAGACATCTCTGCGGTGTCTTGGGAATGAAGTCCGACCTTTTCCAGTTTTCTTCCTTTTTCAAAACCAGGAGTTCCATCTTCTACCACTAGAAGCGAAATCCCGGCATGGGAAGGATTCGCCTTTGGGTCGGTCTTTGCAGCAATAATCACGAGGTCGCAGTTAAGTCCGTTTGAGATGAATGTTTTCTGGCCATTGACGATATAGTGATCGCCGTCTTTAATGGCTGTGGTGCGGATAGCGCCTAAGTCAGAACCTGTGCCGGGTTCGGTCATGGCAACTGCAGTGATAATATCACCAGTTGCGCAGCCAGGAAGCCATTTCTGTTTCTGTTTATCGTTTCCAAAATTATAGAGGTAAGGGACAATAATATCTGAATGCAGTGGAAAGAAAAATCCTCCCACATGCGTTTGCGCACATTCTTCAACAAGGATCAGAGAGTAGAGAAAATCAGCGCCAACCCCGCCGTATTCTTCAGGAAGCCACGGACAGAGAAATCCTTGTGCCCCAAATTTTTTCCAGGCTTCTCTAGGCACGATCCCGTCTTTTTCCCACTGGTCTCCATATGGCTTTACTTCTTTTTCAAAATATTTTCTTGCTGCTTCACGAAAGATGTGATGTTCCTGGGTGTAATATTTTTCCAATAAAGACATGTTGCTCTCCTCCTGGATCCGTGAATTCCATTCTCCATAACCTATGGAAACAAAACAGAACAATTGTATTAAAAATCGACATTTGTGTCAACATGTTTTAGACGCAATCTGATCGGTTTTCTATGCTTAGAAAAAGGCAATTTGGCTTAAGTATTAGCGTGGTAGGTTTATTATGTTATATGGTCTGTTATGATTGTTGTGATATAATGGATATTGTTTAGTGAAATGCATGATCAAGATATTCTGTGTTGATAGAAGTTTGAGTGGTTTGGAGTTTTTCACCCCAACAGGCGGAGCTTTGGAAAGGAGACTTTTTCATAATCGTTTCTTTGTCATTGCGAGAAGCTTTAGCAAAGCGGCAATCTGACTGTAAAACAGTCATCCTGAAGGCTAAGCCTGAAGGATCTTAATAAGATTCTTCGCCCTTTTGGCTCAGACTGACACTTCGTGTAAGATTGCTTCACGGATGGATTCGCTTCGCTCACCACATGGTTTACACTG
>JAGVNP010000120.1 GCA_020053185.1 Deltaproteobacteria bacterium
CATATCACCACCACCACTCAAGGCACTGGGATCAAGCAGATCTGTCAACATAGTCGGATCAAATGGCAAATCGCCACTACCACCCAAAGCACTTGGGTCAAGAAGATCTGTCAACATGGATGTATCAAATCCGCCAGCACCAAGAGCACTGGGATCAAGAAGATCTGTTAACATAGTTGTATCGAAAGGCAAATCACCGCCACCACTCAAGGCACTCGGGTCAAGCAGATCTGTTAACATAGTTGGATCAAAAGGCAAATCACCGCCACCCAAAGCACTTGGGTCAAGCAGATCTGTCAGCATGGATGTATCAAATCCTCCAGCACCAAGAGCACTGGGATCAAGAAGATCTGCCAACATAGCCGGATCAAAAGGATTGGTCAAAAGATTGCTTTTTACATCAGCTCCGGCAAGAGTCGAACGCTGCAACAGCGTGACTTCAAGCGTAGCATTGGTCGGAAGAGTTATAGTAGAAGCAGGAGGAAGAACAACAACCAGCTGACCCTGGGTCTTCTCCATTTCAAAATCAGAAATAGTTTCAGCTGCAACCTTCTGATTATTGCCAAACATGAAATTTGCATCTTCGGAACTTATTTGTCCTGCAAATGCAACAGAAGCAAATAAAAAAACAATAACTGTACATAAACCGAATAATTTTTTCATCTTTGTACCCCCTTAAGTTTTAAAATCTTGTAATTTCCGAAATATTATCCTTTTTAAAACTAGCCGAAGATTGGAATTGATTTATTCTATTTACATCAAATGACTTATCTAGGTCAAGCATTATTATAGGTGTTGCTCTTATTTATATTAAGCTAAAACTAATACTCTGAATTGCTTATTATATTTAAGCTATACAGATACTATTCTCGCCCTGATTCATTAAATATCTGATCATCGCGCTTATCTCCGCCTGGCATACCCCCCCGACTTTCTCATCTTAAAAAATGGGGCGCGAAACCAGATTTGTACCTAGCGTGCACTACGTAAAACCAACATGGGATCAGCCAGTAAGTAAAAATTCAAAGAAATTCTACTTGACCTTTTTTCACAAAATATTTAGAACATTCAAACAAAATATTCGAAAGATTTAATAGCATGAGTCAGGCAAGGGAAGAAAAAAAGAAGATTATATTACAGGCAGCTACTGAAGTTCTGCTGGAGTACGGCCCCTATAAAACCACCCTTGATGATATTGCCAAAAGAGCCAGAATGGCAAAGACTTCTCTTTATTACTACTTCAAGGACAAGGATGAGATCATCAGGGCAATTATACAAAACGATATGGATCAGCTTCTCGATTCTATGACCAGGGCTGTGGATGCTGCACAGGGCTCAGAAAAAAAATTATACGCCCTCGTTGAAACCCGTCTTCAATTCATATCAGAAAGAACTATGCGGGCATCCAAAGAAGTCATCTATGAATTTATCTCTTTGGGAGGTATATTCGAAACACTGAAAGAACACTATTTGCAGGCACAGAGAACGTTGGTTGAAAAAATATTCCGTGAAGGCATTCAAAAGGGGGAACTGAAGCCCATTAAAAACATCGAGACTACATCCTTTGTCATGATAGCCTCTATGTTTGGGATCGACCACATGTTTGCTTTCTATGATCAGCGAGAGCACATACTAAAGGGAATCAAGGATGTATTGAGCATTTTCTTTGCGGGACTGCGGAAATAAGGGTGAATAAAAATATTCAATAACAGGATATTAAATATTATGTTTAACAGGAGAAGGGGGAAACAAATGACCAGACATAAACCGCCTCAAAAGATCGGCTTGGGGCATTGCCAATCAGGAATGAATATTGCCTTGTGTGTATTAATCGCCATATTTGCATGCACCGCATTGTCAGTACTCGGATGCGCGAAGAAGAAAGAAGAAACCAAGGCCGAGAAGATCATCAATGTAAAAACCATGGTCATTCAAAAACAACAGATCAGGCCGTTTATAGAAGCTGTTGGAACATTAAAACCAAATGAAGAAGTGATCATCAGCCCTGAGGTGAGTGGAGTCATTCAAAAAATCCTGGTAGATGAAGGTGATTCCGTAACAAATGGCATGGAATTAGCCCGGGTCAATGATACAGACTACCGCCTTGCGATGCAGAGCGCAGAAGCATCCTTTAAGCAGGCGGAAATAGCACTTTCAAATACCAAAACCGAATATCTACGCAAAGAAGTACTGTTCATACAAAAGATTATATCACAGCAGGAATTTGACATTGTCACCATGCGCCTCAATCTTGCACAGCAGGATCTTGAGCGTGCAAAAGCAGGGTTTGCTCTTGCAAAACAACAATTCAGTAAAACCATAATCCGCTCTTCTCTAAACGGCAGGGTGAAAGAAAAAATGTTTACGGTTGGTGATTTTGCCAGGGCAACAACACCCCTTATGACCATAATCCAGATCAATCCGCTGAAACTTGCCTTTGCTGTTTCTGAGAAGAATGTCGGAAGTTTAAAAATAGGCCAAGATGTTATATTCACCGTAGACGCATTCCCTGATAAGGAATTTAAAGGCCGATTGAAGGTCATATACCCGAGTCTGGATGAACGATCAAGAACGCTAAAGGCAGAGGCTCTTGTACAGAACCCCTCTTTGCAGCTGAAACCCGGACTTTTTGCACGGACAAAGGTGTACACAGAGGCAGAAAAAAAAGCCGTGGTTATCCCTATCACCTCTATCCTCTACGAAGGAACAGCCACGAGGGTCTTCCTCATGGAAGGCGGTAGGGCTAAAGAAAAGTCCATCAAAACAGGCATAAAATACGGCGACATGATCGAGGTGGTCGAAGGACTGCAAGGCGGCGAAAAACTTATTATTGTGGGACAGAACCTTCTCGCAGAAGGCATTAAAGTTAATGTGGTCAAATAACAGGTCAACAAGCATGACTTTAATACCAAGTTGCTCTCATGTCATTGCGGGGAGCCTTAGCGGAGCCTGTCCTGAACGAAGTGAAGGATGGCAATCCCAAAAAGATTCTTCGTCTGCAATAAGGCAGACTCGGAATGACACTTCGTGTCAGATTGCTTCACATTCGTTCGCAATGACGCCATCCCTGATTATAACTTGGCATCAGAAAGGATAATTAAATATGTGGATTTCTGATACATCGATTAAGCGTCCGGTATTTGCCACCATGTTTATCCTGGCCCTGGTTGTCCTGGGTCTTGTAAGCTATTCTGAAATTGGAGTTGATCTCTTTCCCAAGGTGGACTTCCCCATCGTGAGTGTTACCACTACACTTGTAGGTGCAAGCCCTGAAATCATGGACATTGATGTCACGGATAAAATAGAGGAAGCGATCAACACAATCAACGGCGTCAAGTCCATATCATCCACAAGCTATGAAAGCGCTTCCAGTATAATA
>JAGVNP010000228.1 GCA_020053185.1 Deltaproteobacteria bacterium
AAGAGATCGCCACGTCGCTTACGCTCCTCGCGATGACAAAAAACAATTATGCAAAGACCTGGTAATAGGTAAAACCTAGTAAAAATTTTTCTAGAAGCAGGGGTTGACAATGAATAACTCGCATTTATCTTTTCGTTATATAATTTATTTTAATTGATCTCACCAATAAGGTGAGAGGGCCCATAAGGAGGCCTCCTTAAAAAGTGAATTGATCTTTTACAATACCCCGTTTTCCTCCTGAACGGGGTATTCTTATGTCTTGATACCTTTACAGGATATAATAATTTGTCATTCCCGCGTAGGCGGGAATCTAGTTGTTTTCTGGTTCCCCGCCTCCGCGGGGACGACACCTGAATCCCAGGTCAAGTCCGGAATGATAGCATATGTAGTTGCGCAAAAGTTTCGTCTCATATCAAAAATTTTCTTCAGCTATCTGATTTTTTCGAAGAAGGCTTTGCCTCAATATGAAGTTTGCCTCCCTGCGATTTCACAAGAATGGTTGACCCATCAGGGATGTCACCTGCAATGATCGACCTGCCGATCTTTGTTTCAAGCTCCCTCTGTAAAAATCTTTTCAAAGGCCGCGCACCATACACCGGATCAAACCCTTCTTTGGCAATAAACTTCCGTGCTGATTCTTCCATTTGGAGCTTTATATCTCTCTCACTAAGCCTCTTGCGTAATTCCTCGGTCAATAGATCCACTATCTTCTCTATCTCTTCTAAAGTAAGCGGTTTAAACAGCACAATATCATCAACCCTGTTGAGAAACTCTGGTCTGAATTGTATTCTCATCTCAGCCATCACTGCTTTACGCGCATCTTCTTTGATCTCGCCCTTGTCCGTGACGCCTTCCATAAGATATTGAGACCCAATATTTGATGTCATGATAATAACTGTGTTCTTGAAGTTCACTGTCTTGCCATGCGAGTCTGTAGCCCTGCCGTCATCAAGAATCTGGAGCAGCACATTAAACACATCATGATGAGCCTTTTCGATCTCATCAAAAAGAATTACCGAATACGGCTTTCTCCGCACTGCTTCAGTGAGCTGACCGCCCTCTTCATATCCAACATATCCAGGGGGCGCGCCGATCAAACGGGAAACCGTATGCTTTTCCATATACTCACTCATATCAATGCGCACCATATTGTCTTCAGAATCGAAGAGTGCCTCTGCCAGAGTCTTTGCAAGCTCGGTCTTGCCCACACCTGTGGGACCAAGGAATATAAACGAACCAATGGGACGCTTTGGATCTTTGATGCCGGATCTCGCACGGATAACTGCATCAGCAACGAGTCCTACTGCCTCATCCTGGCCAATTACCCGCTTGTGCAGGATCTCATCGAGCCGCAGGAGTTTCTCTTTTTCACCCTCTACCAGACGGGTTACAGGGATGCCAGTCCAGCGGGATATGATCTCTGCAATCACATCCTCGGTTACATTTTCCCGTAACAGACTCTTGCCCTCACCCTTTTCAGAGATCCTCTTGTCCTCTTCCTTGAGCTTTCGCTCGAGCTCCGGGAGTTTGCCATGCTTGAGTTCTGCTGCTTTATTCAGGTCATACTCCCTCTCTGCCTTTTCAATCTCACGCCTGATCTTCTCGATCTCTTCTCTTACCAAGCTTACTTTACTGATAGCCTTTTTCTCAGCCTCCCACTGTGCCCGCATAGTAGTGACCTTTTCTTTGAGATCAGCCAGGTCTTTCTGCAATTCTTCCAGCCGTGCCTTGCTTGCCTTGTCCTTTTCTTTTTTAAGCGCAGCTTCTTCGATCTCCAACTGCATGAGTTTTCTGGTTACCTCATCGAGTTCTGCAGGCATAGAATCGATCTCAGTGCGGATCATGGCACAAGCTTCATCCACCAGATCAATCGCCTTATCCGGTAAGAACCTATCCGAGATATAACGGTTCGAAAGCACAGCAGCAGCAACCAAGGCGCTGTCCTGTATCTTTACCCCGTGATGCACCTCGAACCGCTCTTTCAATCCTCTCAATATAGATATGGCATCTTCAACATTTGGCGGGTCAACAAGCACTGGCTGAAAGCGTCGCTCCAAAGCAGCATCCTTTTCTATATACTTACGGTATTCATCCAGCGTAGTTGCACCAATGCAATGCAGTTCGCCTCTAGCGAGCATGGGCTTTAACATATTGCCTGCATCCATTGACCCTTCAGCTCTGCCAGCACCCACAATATTGTGGATCTCGTCAATAAACAGGATGATCCTGCCCTCGCTTGATTTGATCTCATTGAGCACTGCCTTGAGCCGCTCCTCAAACTCTCCCCTGTATTTTGCACCAGCAACAAGAGAACCCATATCAAGGGCAAATATGGTCTTGTCCTTCAAACCTTCCGGCACATCGCCGCGCACAATCCTCTGCGCCAGGCCTTCTACAATTGCAGTCTTGCCAACCCCGGGTTCGCCAATAAGAACTGGATTGTTTTTTGTCTTTCGCGAAAGCACTCGTATAACCCGCCTTATCTCAGCATCCCTTCCAATCACTGGATCAAGCTTGTTCAGACTTGCCTGGCTCACAAGATCAACTCCATATTTCTCAAGCGCTTCATACGCTGTTTCTGGATTTGCGCTTGTCACCCGT
>JAGVNP010000306.1 GCA_020053185.1 Deltaproteobacteria bacterium
AGGAGGTGCATCGATGAGGATGACTCCCACAATTCTACCCAGTTCTCCGCCATCTTTTGTCTTGAACTTCACATAGTATGACTGAAGTTCCCCTGCTTCAAGTTTTTGTTTGTCGATAAGCGGCTCCATGCCCCTGATCAACTCATCTGGTGGCAGATCCTCAGCCATCTCAACAGAAAGACCTTTTATTGTGTTGGTAGTCTCTTTGGCGTGAATACCCATTCCAAACACAATAAAAAGCACCAAACATATTATAACTCTCCTCATCCTACCCTCCTTAAAATTAGTCTTTAAATCCATTTAATTTTTAAAGGTTTTCTTGCAGCGCTGTTCTGAAAATTGTATTTCGGGTATCCGCATGCAAGACAAACAAACAATTTTTCTTTCTTGGGAATGCCAAGTTTTTGTTTGAGCGTCCTGTCAAAACGTATGCTCTCGGTAAGAAGCCCTACAAAGCATGTTCCAAGGCCAAGGGCTGTTGCGTAGTTTGCAATATTGGTTGCAGCAATAAAGCAATTGCCGCCTGCAAGCGCTACTGGCTTGGCATGTAAGAGGATAAGCGCAGGCGCATCATGGAATATCATATCCCTGCCAGCCTGAACCTGGGCCTTGTAAAAATCACTGTTTCCAAGAAATGAATCTATTGTCTTGGCAATGGTTGTATTTTTAAAAATATCCAGAAAAGACTTTACCCAGGGCCTTTGCACGAATTCAAACAACTTAAGTAATTTACTGATTATAGACGCTGATGCCACGCGGATAATTTTTCTGTCCGTAATCACTGTGTATCGTACATTCTGAGAATTATGGCTGGACGGGGAATACCTCGCCACATTAAGAAGTTCCTCTATAATCTCTTTTGGCACAGACTTGTCCTTATATTGCCTGACACTTCTCCTGAGTTGTACAGTATCCCTGTAAACAGCTGCTGCATCTTCCGGTAGAGGTGCGATATGCCTGATCTGGGCTTTATCCATACCGCTATGATGAACTGCATCAGCAGGACATACAGCAATACAATGCCCGCAAAGAGAACAGAACCCTGGCCTGTGAGCTTCTATCTTATCTTCAGCCTTCCTGAAAACACCCTGAACACAGTCCTGAACGCATAACCCGCATTTAGTGCATTTTGTATCATCGATCGTGATATTCACAGATGTTGTATCCTTCATTTTCACCTTCCCTCAAATCTATCAACAAATTCTGCATTCTCCATTATTTTCAACAGATCTCCCACCTGCATGCGCTTGTCAGCAGGAACATCGACCCGTTCTTGAATGAGATTGATATAATTCTCCATTGCCTTTTCAACATCCTTCGTATCAAAACACCGTATGCTCTGTGCCATTTCAATACTGAGGCCATCACGCAGGGTGGTATTCATTCCCTGATGAACTGATCGTTTGATTGCATCGACTGCAACAGGCGGACGCTTAGCCATGAGATCGGCAAATTCCTGAACTTTTTTCTGAAAATCTTTTTTCTTAAAAACATCTGTTACAAGGCCAAGCTGTTTTGCCTCTTCGGGAGAAAGCTGATTTCCTCTGAGCATCAATTCAAGCGCTTTAGGCCTACCGATTAGCCGAGGAAGCCGCTGCGTATTGCCGCCACCAGGTATTATACCTATTAGACACTCAGGCTGACCTATGGTAAATCCCTGATCACTAACCATAAACCTGAAATCAAAACATGCTGAGAGCTCGGTCCCACCTCCATTGCAGGGCCCGTTTATTGCAGCAATAGTGATCTTGTTCATTCTCTCAACAGCAAGATAGAGTCTGTGCATCTGCAGCCATAAAAACAGGGTCGAGGAATAATTCGATAGCATCTTTGATTGCCGCAAGCTCAAAGTCTCATACCATGGAGAACAATCCATAAGCCAGTTGTTAAAGGTAACAAGATACCTCAATATACTGCTGCCAAGTCTCGATTTAACAATCTTGTTCATGCCTGTCTTCTGATTATCAGTAGTAATGCGGTTAAGCTCAGGTATAGAAAAATGCATGATATAGGTATCTTCTAAACCTCCGGTAAGTATGAATACCCTGATGGAATCATCCCTGCTCACCTCTTTAACCAGTGCAAAAAGTTCTTCAGTGATTGCGGTGGTCAAAAAGTTTACGTGCGGATTATGAATCTCTACCCAAAGGCTGGAGCCTTCTTTCCTTGTTTTTAAATATTTAAAAGACATCTCATCTCCTTTATTAATATCCATTATCAGGTCCGACCCATTTTTCAGGCGGCCCAATAAGCACAAACGGAAAGATATTTTTCTTGCCAAGAGTTACAGTAAGGATTCCTAAGCCCAGATAGAGATTATCATTGAGCTTACGCACCTCATCTTTCATGGTAGATGTAGGGAACAGGTTGTAGTCATGATATTCCAGATGAAATGACTTTCTCGCATCATAGATAGAATCACCTATTCTTGTCTTCATCCTCATGATGCGGACAATTTTGTCATGACCTTCAACGCCAGATAAACTTTTGATTGAACGGTAAATCCAGTTTATTATGGCAAGCACAACATTCTCATCAGTCTTGTCTTGAGATACCAGAAAGCTGTTGTATCCATGGCCATGGGTTTCACCAATCGGCTCAAAAGATTTGGTAAGCCATTTTCCCCATAACCTATTTAGAAATACATCAGCAATAATCCCCCTTATCACATCCCCACAGTTCAGTATGGTGGCCTTAAACTCTCCATGCATCTCTTTAAATTCCGGGGCAGTGAGTTGGTGAAAGATCTCTATGAGTTGATCTTTATTCATGCCCTGCAAATCTTCAAGCGTGATATCATCTGTATCTTTACCGGCGATATCATTTATAGATTTTCCCTTATACAGGCTTGGTTTAATGCGAAGTACGCTTGTAAGGGAAAACCATCCAATAAATGACGCAATTGAAAGCAATGCAGATAGTACAAGATATTTTACTATACGCATACATGCCTCCTTATAATAGAAACATCTATATTTTATGTCATTCCCCAACGTGCAAGTTTAAGTAGAAGTTTCTCTCCAAATCCTTTTTTCATCATAAAAGCCATATTATTATAAAACAAACTTGGGGAAATCCGTTTCATAATCCATATGAATTTCGCAGAAAACTGGGGCAACACATACAACTTGTTTTTTTCCATTGCCTTGATAGTCATGTCTGCTATTTTTTCAGATGTGATCCGTGCATTTTCGAAAGCAGCCTTTGCAAAGGTGATCTGAAAATCATTTGTATATCTCATGGTCTGACCAAGGTTCGTATTGAAAAATGTCGGGCATACAACAGTAACTCCTATATTATTCGCTGCAAGCTCACCCTTTAGAGTTTCAGATAAGGAGATAATTGCTGCCTTTGTTACGTTATAGGCCGCCATTTCCGGTAATGATGCGATCCCTGCATTAGATGCAACATTTACGATGTATCCTTTGCCCTGTGCTTTCATCTTTGGAATAAATACATGGCATCCATACACCATGCCCCAGAAATTGATCGACACTATCCATTCCCAGTCTTTGATAGGCATGTCGCCAGTATGGCCGCCAACTGCAACTCCAGCATTGTTTACCAGAAGATCAACCCTGCCCCAGTTTTTAAAGCAGTGGTCTGCCATGTTCTGAACATCTTCTATTCTTGTGACATCACAATGCATGACCTCGCCGGTGCCGCCTGTCTGTTCTACCATCTTTACTGTTGCTTGCGCTTCTTTGTCGTTTATGTCAGCAACAAGTACACGCCATCCCTTTTTTGCCAAAGCAATAGCTATGGCTCTCCCCAATCCAGATGCAGCACCTGTGACAACAGCATTTTTCGTGCTCATGACGATTACCTCCTTTTATATCAATTTACTTTTTTAGCTATCCATGGATTATTCCATGGATATTTTTATTACATGTTATCTAGGATTTTATTCCCGCTAATAGGCTCTCCGTGACCAGGATACAGATATTGCACATCAAGTTCCTTTATCTTTGATATGGACCTGTTCATCTGTGTCCTGTCGCTGATGCCAAAAGGCAGACATGGTCTGCTGTCTATAGTGATAATTGTATCACCAGAGACAAGGCTTTTGCTCGATTTATGGAAGAGACAGATGGATTCAGGGCTGTGCCCCGGTGTAAGCAGAACATTCCACCCCGGATGGCCTGGAATCTCCATGCCATCGCTCAAAACAATATCTGCTGTGAGTTTTTTTAAATGTTTGAAAGGATGGAGAAGCAAAGATGGATTATTTTTTATCCCGGCAAAAATTGCCCGCGGCATATCCTTTAAAAACTGCGGGTTATTCAGTACACCTTTTGTTGGGTCGACATTCTTATAGGGCAAAGCGATTTTTGCTCCTGTTTTCCTTTTTATTTTGCCCGCATTTCCCATATGCTCAATATGAGAATGGGTAGGAATAATGAAATCAACCTCCCTAACATTCCTCCTCAATTCTTTCCTTATGGCAAATAAAATAGCGGAAAGATCGTTCGGGCTTCCGGTATCGACAATCGCGATCCTCTCTCCATTTATCAAATAAACATTGGAGATCCTACCCTTTATCCTGTATACAGGCCCTTCCATATCTCTTATTCGCCTATGATCTTCTTTATATATTTCATCCTTTTCATGGGCGTAATTCCAAGGAGTGCCTGCATATGTTTGGCATCTCTGAATCTTTTTTCCTGGCCATAATCCTTCATATAGCCATATCCGCCGAGAAGCTGGATGCCGTCTGTAGTAAGGTCGCAGGCGAGCGATTGTATGTGCAGCGCTGCTGCGCGTGAGCACAGATCCCAGTCGATAGCTTTAGATTCTACTGCCTGGCATGCTGTGGTTAAGGCAAGCTCGGATGCCTTTATTTTTATTGCCATATCAGAGAGTATCATGCGAACCTCTGACCAGTTCAGGATTTCTCGTCCACCCTGAAAACGTGTCTTCGTATATTCAAATGCCTCGTTAAACGACCCTTTCATTACTCCAAGAGACATGGCTGCTGCTGCTACGGAGAGCTTATTGGCAACATCTTCAAAATAGATTGCACCCTGTCCTTCTTTGCCTACAATCTCTGCCTTGACATTGGTGAGCGTCAAATCAACAGCAGGACATGCATGCAGTCCAAGAGAAAAAACAACATCGCTCTTACTAATGCCTCTGTCTGCAAGATCTACAAGGAAGAATGAATATGTGTTTTGTATCTTTGCAGGAATAAGGGCATATTGCGCAAGGCTTCCAAGCACAAGATATTCTAACGAGCCTGATAGCGTATAGCTATTTTTATCTTTTTTTGCCTCTACTGTTAATTTCATCTCAGAAGGATTTGTAAAAACAGGTGATGCAATCAGAGACTCTTTCGCTTTTTTCGCATTTGAAGTAATCTTGGACAAAATCTCTTGCGCACCTGCTGCAAGAAAGATCTCCTGGCTGAATGCATTCGTAAAGATAATAGCGCCTAAAGAACTATCAGCCTGGCAAATGCCTTCCAGCACAACACACAAAGTGCTTATGCCCTGGCCAATGCCGCCCAGATCCTCTGGCAAGGTAATACCCAGAAAACCCACTTCATAAGCCTTATTCAAAGCACCATCGAAGAACGGGCCAAATGGATATTTGTCATTCATCTCCCTGTTAGGTGCAAGTTCTTTATGTGCAAAACTGCTTGCCAGATCTTCAAAGCTTTTCAACTCTGCATTTATCATCATATTCCCTCCTTATTAATCTTCAAATACATTGGCCTGAGGATAAGCGCGGCCGATCAGACATTTGAATAAATTCAACCGGTTCAGCTGATTCGTACCCTCATAGATCTGCAACAGTTTTGAATCGCGAAGATGTTTTTCTGCCCTGTGATCATGGCGCACTCCAGCCTGACCCATCAGTTCCAATGCCATCTGGCAGTTTTTCATCCCTACATCCGTACCGACAAACTTGGCCAAAGATCCCCAACCAGAGGTGCACTGAGCTTCTTCTTCTTTCTGCCAGTCAAAGTAGAGCTTTCTGAAAAGCCAGGTTGTTAATGCCCTCTCGAAGAAAGGCGCAACAAAGGTATCCAGCACAACCTGAGGCGCATATTTGTAATAGTAGTACAAGGGTTTCCACTGTAGAACCTTGAAAAACCCGTATATGCCATTTGCATAATTGGTCTCCACATAGGTAAGCCTTCCAATCGCAACGTTCTTATACATCTCTGCGAGCATGCATTGTGCCCACTCGTGATTGATGAGAAGTTTTCCATCTACTTCTGTCTCAGCAGCAAATTTAAGTGCCTCTTCGAATGCTCCCCTGGCTACCCCGGTTCCAAACGCACCTACGCCAGCCCTGGACATGGACACCACGTAGTCAATCAACTGCATGGTGAGCTTTTTAAGAGGCCTTGAAAACTTGGCTTGTTGTCTTTTATCAATACAAACGTACTCATCCGGTATAAAGCAGTCCTCAAAGATGAGCTCACTTGCAGGGCATCCCTTTTGTCCCATCTTGTGCTCCTGCCTGCCAAAGGAAAAACCTTTTGTTCCATTCTCTAACGCAAACATCACTGTGTTTTCTGATGTTTTTTTCCAATCTTCAGAGACAATGAGCATATGCCATTTAGAAAGATGACCGTTCGAGATAAAAACCTTTCTCCCGTTTACAATAAAACCCCCGTCAACTTTTTTTGCAACACAGGTAAGATG
>JAGVNP010000220.1 GCA_020053185.1 Deltaproteobacteria bacterium
ACTGATCTTTTCCTGAGTTTCAGCCTTCAATTCCGGCAGGCTTAAGCCTGATAAGGATGCCATATCAGCAAAAGAAACCGAGGTCCCGCCGCCGGCACCCAAAAATCCTACTCTCGGACCCTTGGGTGTTTTATCGCCCAATCCAATCATTACCACATCCATCATCTGCTCAAAATTATCCACAAGCACAGCCCCATGCTGGCGAACCACGGACGACCAGAGATGATGGTTGCTTGCAAGCGCCCCTGTATGGCTTGCTGCTGCCTGTGCACCCTGCTCGGTTACTCCCCCTTTAAGAATAACTACCGGCTTTTTCTGAGTTGCCTTTTTGAGCGCAGAAAGAAAAGTCTTACCGTCTTTAACATCTTCAATGTAGCAGGCAATCATCTTGATCTCATCATCTTCAGCAAAATAACCAAGATAGTCTTCTGCCGTTACATCAATCTGATTTCCATAAGAAACCACCTTGTTCAAAGACATCTTGCGCGATTTGCCCACTTTTACAAAATTGCTCGTCACACCACCTGACTGTCCCAAAAAGGCCACACCTTCTGATTTCTGCTGCTGCGGAATACGATCAAATCCCATCTTTGCGCCCGGGCAATATACGCCTATGCAGTTCGGACCAACAATTCTGGTCCCATTTTTCCTGGCCGTCTTTACAAGATCTTTTTCAAGGCTGTGATTTCCTATCTCGCCAAAACCAGAGGTGAAAAAATGTACAAACTTGATCTTTCTATCAACCGCTTTTTCCACCACTCCAAGAGCCTGTTCTGCAGGCACTGAGACAATAAGCAGATCAACCCCTTCAGGAAGACTCTCTATTGATTTATATACCTTGATCCCATCGATCTCATCATACTTTGGATTTACCGGATAAAGTTTTCCTTCGTAACCATTGACCTTCATGATCTGAAAATACGGAATCTTTCCTCCGCCTATCCTTGGCGAAGCACCTACAATCGCAATGCTCTCCGGATAAAACAGCTTTTCTAAACTCATCTTAAAACTCCTACCTCTCTGGCGTATAATGAATGGTCATTCATTTATGACAAAAACCCCCTCCGGGTCAACCAGTAGTTTTATTCATCCCTTTGCATGCCATAAGAATAGATTAGATGTTTCAGATTGACACATGGCTACAAGCTATATAAAAATAATCTTTTAGTTTGCAGCCCTGATAAGGGACTATGCCTTATGGGGAAAACAGAAAAAGGAGGTTATATGAAGACACGCATTACTGAGCTTTTCGGCATCAAATATCCCATTATGCTCTCTGGAATGAGCTGGATCAGCACGCCCAAAATGGTGGCTGCGGTTTCGAATGCCGGAGGTCTCGGCATACTGGCATCCGGAGTTTTGGATGCAGAACAGACGAGAGCAGCAATCAAAGAGATCAAATCATTGACTGACAAGCCTTTTGGAGTCAATGCATCCCTGCTTTTCCCAGGTGCTGCGGAAAACGCAAAGGTCGCACTTGATGAAAAAGTTCCTGTTATCAATTTTTCCCTTGGAAAAGGAGACTGGATCGTAAAGGCTGCACATGAATATGGCGGCAAGGTAATTGCGACAGTGGTAAACAGAAGGCATGCAAAAAGAGCTGCGGATTACGGTTGCGACGGTCTTGTGGTCACAGGCCATGAGGCAGCTGCACACGGAGGAGACGCTACTTCTCTCGTATTAATCCCTGCGATCGCAGAGACTGTAAAAATCCCTATTATTGCAGCAGGAGGGTTTGCAGATGCAAAGGGTCTTGTTGCAGCACTCGCTCTCGGCGCAGACGGCGTTGCAATGGGTACACGCCTCATGAGCACAAAGGAGAGCCCTCTGCATGAAAACTATAAAAAACTCTCTCTTGAAAAAACAGAGGACGATACCATTTACGGCCTTTACTTTGACGGACTCGGATGCCGCTCTATGAGAACAAAAGCTGCCGAAAAGGCATATAGAAAAGGATTGTTCGGCATGCCCAACTTTCCCAAGGCCCTCATTACATCTAGAAAGATGGCAAAGCTGCTTCATTTCCCCTACTTCAAGCTCTTCTTAGGCATCCTGCTTTCCGGATGGGACAACTCAAAACAGCTTGCATATTTTGCAACTGCATTCCCTGCCCTGGAAGCAGCTACAATAGAAGGAGACTCTAAAAAAGGCGTGCTGCCTGTAGGACAGATTACTGGATTGATCCACGATGTTCCAACAGTTGCAGAATTATTTGCGCGTATTGACAAAGAGGCAACAGAACTGCAGAAAAAATTATCTGCGTCACTATTGTAAGAATTTTAATACCCTCAAAAACCATAATCCCGTCATCTTTTTCAAAAAGATGACGGGATTATTTTTGGCAAAACCAAACCTGATTTGACTCTTAATATGAAATTCTACGCTGCGATCCAAAACCCTTCCCTTTTCTGTTAAGCGCGAACCCTCTTGACATCGTATCCTTCCTGCGTTAATTATTCAACTAACCGGTTGGTTAATTATGGGAAGAAAAATAGAATCCATCCAGAAGCCTACAGGAACAGCTCAACAAAGAATACTTGATGCTGCCGAGAAACTATTTTCAGAAAAGGGCTTTGCTGCGACCAGCGTACAGGAAATAGCCGATACAGCAAAAGTCAATAAGGCAATGATCTTCTATTATTTTTCCAGCAAAGAAGACCTCCTTACTGCAGCAGTAGAACGGGTGATATCTGGCATAGAAAAAGCCATTCAAACATACTTTGAAGACAAGAAAGATAAACTTGAGGGAATTGATATGTTCATTAATTTCTATGTTGACTATCTTGCAAAAAATAGAGCATTTGTACGGCTCATGATGTGGGAAATGCTCTCCGGCAAAAATATCCCTGTCTTGGCAAAAAAATATTTTATGCCAGTATTTCAACACGGAAGAGAGAGTATAAATGGGATGATCAAGGGCAAAAAAATACGACCTGTTTCACCGGAACATACGCTTATATCTATCGTCGGAATGAATGTGTTCTATATTATTGCATCTCCGCTCATAGGATTAATCTTTAATGATGACCCCCTCTCTCCCAAAAATCTGGCCAGAAGAAAAATAGAAGTAAAATCACTCATCCTTAAAGGGGTGTACCCTGAAAAATAACTTATGGAGGCGGCAATGAAGAAAAAAATTTGGGTAGCAATAATCCTTTTAATAATATCTTTCGTTATTATTGGTCTTTATTTATGGCAATCTCAGCGCACAAAAACAAAGACAGAAGAGATCAGACTCAGTGGCACTATCGAAATCACCTCGGTAGACATATCTCCCGAGATGGCAGAAAGGGTTATCCTCATAAATCGTTTCGAGGGCGAACAGGTGAAAAAGGGCGAAGTCATTCTCACTCTTGATAACAACACCATACTTGCAAGTTTGAAGGCTGCACAGGCTGCTGAAAAAACCGCTGCTGCCCAGATTTCCATCACAAAAGAACAGATGGAGAATGTAAGGAAAAATCTCGTCAGATTTAAAAAGCTCTACGATGAAAAGGCGATTCCCGAGAGTAAGTATGACGATGCAAAGACTGCTTTCAAAACCGCGTCAGACACTCATATGATGGCTCTACATTCTCTCGATGAAGTAAAAGCAAGAATTGACTCACTCAGCATATTTTTAAAAAAGACCGAGCTTATCTCGCCGATCGATGGAATCGTGCTGGAAAGAAATGTGGAAACAGGAGAGATAACATATCCTGGTGAGGTTCTTATGGTCATAGGCGATACAAGTAAGCCATG
>JAGVNP010000222.1 GCA_020053185.1 Deltaproteobacteria bacterium
ATTGCGAGGAAAATTTTAAGCGGCATCTGAATTTACGCATGCAGCTTCTGCCTCATTTTTACAGGCTTGCATACGAGGCATATAAAACAGGCATACCCATTATCCGGCCTCTCTTTCTTGAATTTCAGGATGATGAAGAGACAAACAGAATCTGGGAACAGGTCATGATCGGCGATAACATAATGATAGCACCAGTGCTGAAATCAAAGATAAAAACTCAGCAGATCTATTTTCCTGAAGGAACATGGTACAGCTGGTGGGATGACAGCATATATCAAGGACCTGAATGGTATGAAGTAGCAATTAACGAAGACCATGTACCGCTCTTTGTGAGGGGAATTATTGTCCTGGGTCCAAAACTTCAATCCATTTCTGAAGACCACAGATTTGACACACTTAACATACATCTGTATCCGCCTTTTGAGGGCGCTACCTATCTGTACGAAGATGACGGAACAACTACTGGCTATCTATCGGAAAAATGCTCTATTCAGACAATATCCATCTCTCATGATAAAAAGAATCGTATGATCTCTGTTCTATTCGAGCCTGCAGCTGGGTCATTTGAAAACCAGCCGGAGCATCGGTCAATCACCCTTGTTCTGCACGGTATTGGAAAAGCGACAAATGTATTCAAGGGAAACATTCTGCTTGGAAGCGATTCTATTCACGAGGATAAAATCCTGACAATCGATACAATGATCCCTGTAAAAGAACAGACAGAAATAAGGATACTTCTTGAGCACAAATAAAGGAGCCAAATATGGACATAAGAATATTAGGTGAATCAGAAAAAAGATTTTCCATATCTTATGTAAAAGGAGCCGCAAAGGTCTTTTCTCAAGCCATAAAAACATTCCCAACAAAAGAAAAAAATCCGGATATAGAGTTCCAGATTGAAGCAAAAAAAATCGACCAGCACTACATTATCTCCTCACACATAAAGAATATCTCCGGGCAAAAAATCACAATAGAGGCTGCCAGACCTCTTATTTTTTCATGCGACATCTCAAAAAAAGACCTTTCTTCATATCGTTTTTTCTTAAACGGGTTTCAGTCATTTTCAGGAACAGGATCATTCGGTCTGGATGAAAAAGAAAAGAATACAAGGATTCTCTCAGTGCTTCGTGTGTTGCACCACAATATGGCATTACCAAAGAACAAAAAACAGGGCTGGTTCTGTTCTGATTCTGCAGGACTCGTCTATTCCAAAAAACATGACCTGGGGCTCTGCCTCGGATTTCTGGATTTCACAAAGTTTTTTTCCCAGATTGGAACAGAGCGCAAAAATTCCACACTTGATTTCTATACGCAGGTGCAGACAGATCATATTTTACTGAAACCAGATGATATATTGGCGTTCCCTCCCCTGTTTCTTTGCGAGGCAGAGGATTGCTCTTCGTTGCTTGAGCTGTGGGCAGGACTTGTTGCCCGCGAAATGAAAATAGAAAAGATCACACCAAAAAAAAACGGCTGGTGCAGCTGGTACCATTATTTTACCAATATCAATGAGCATGAGCTTTACAAAAACCTCAAGATATTGAAAGAAAAAAAAGAGTCATTCCCGCTTGAGATCTTTCAGCTTGATGACGGTTATTCGAGCGCAATGGGCGACTGGCTTAGCCCAAACAGCAAATTCAGTTCGCTAAAAGATGTAGCACATAAAATAAAAGATGCGGGCTTTATACCCGGCATATGGCTCGCACCATTTATGGTGAGAATGGATTCCCAACTATACAAAGAACATCCCGAATGGGTGTTGAAAGATAAAAAAAATAAGCCTGTGGTAGGACTATGGAATCCCAACTGGGGTATATTGGGAAGATCATATGCGCTTGATATCACCCACCCGGGTTTTCAGGAGCATCTAAAAAACATTATTGCAACATTTACCTATGATTTTGGTTTTGAGTTTATAAAGATCGATTTTCTCTATGCAGCATGCCTGCCAGGGGTTTGGTTTGATAAGACACTTACCACAGCAGAGATAATGAGACTGGGGCTTTCCCTGATACGGGAAGCCTGCAAGTCGGGAACCATCATACTCGGATGCGGCTGTCCTTTGGGGCCTGCCATCGGGCTGGTTGATTATATGCGAATTGGAAACGACGTGACCCCGCATTGGACTGATTTTGTATCTCAGATACTTGGCCAGGGCTTTGAACAGCTTGCTACAAAGAACAATATCAGAAACACCCTGGCCCGCACATTCATACAAGGCAAGTGGTGGATAAATGATCCGGACTGCCTGCTTGTGCGCAAGGTAAAAAATAAACTTACAGAAACTGAGGTAATAACTCTCTCAACAGTGATCGCTCTGTCCGGAGGAACAGTGATCATGTCGGATGACCTTATGACCTTGGATGCGAAGCGATCAGAGATTGCAAAAAACGTCCTGAAAATCTCCAGCGATATATCTGAAAATGCCGAACGATACTATTGCCCTGATTTCATGCTGAATAAATGGCCCGAGATACAGGTAGCGCAGACAAAAAAGCGTACATATCTTGCAGTGTATAATTTCGGAGATAAGCCTGTTCGTAAAGAATATGATCTTAAGCATGTGAAAATCCCGGCAAAGATTTTTGTGAAAGACTTTTGGACAGGAAAACAAACATCAATAGAGAATGCAAGGCTTGATGCAGGATTACTAGAGCCACACGCATGCAGGCTCTATATTATTGATCATTCAGTCTGAAATTCTATCCTTGAACCATGATCGCTTTTAACTGTTAATGCTCTTGGGTTTCGATGAAATTTCTTCGA
>JAGVNP010000121.1 GCA_020053185.1 Deltaproteobacteria bacterium
CTGGGCGATTATTGAGACGAGCGTCTTTCCATCCGGGCCGTATATGTTGGCTGAGTTCCAGAGCAGGGTTCTGATTGTTCCATCCACATGCTTTATGGGTATGTCTACTGTTTCCCATCTCTCCCCGGATAGAGTGTTTTTGATATGTTTCATGGAGTGCTGCTTGGTCTCTTCTGGGAATAAAACATCAAGACTCTTCCCTATGACCTCCTTTTCTGTACGGCCGGATATGTTCTCAAACGCATGGTTAAAACGGGTGATTTTAAAGTTCGGGTCCCATACAATCACTGGCGCATTCGCATAACTGATAAGATTATCAAGATACTCTTTAGTCTCAAAAAGCCTCTGGGCTATTTTCTTTCGATCAGTGATATCTGCGGTAGTTCCCTCGTAGTAGGCAATTTTCCCGCTTTCATCCCGCACTGCTGTTGCATTAATAGATGCCCAGAAAAATGTATTGTCCTTTTTCTTGAATTTCGCTTCAAAGTTTTCTGCCTTGCCCTTTGTTTCAAGAAGCCTCGTCAGGCTGTTGCGCTCTTCAGGATTTGCATACAGCTGGTTTTGTATGTCAGTCACTTCGGCAATCATCTGCCCAGGAGAATCAAACCCGTACATGTGCGCAAACGCGGGATTGACGCTTATGTACCTGCCCTCAGGAGTGCTCTGGTATATGCCCTCTACTGCATTCTCAAAAATGTTCCGGTATTTTTTCTCAGCTTTTTTTCGCTCAGTGATTTCGGCATTTAAGTCCATCACCTTTTTTTCCAGCTTGTGGAACAGCACCTCGTTGTATTCCCGTAGTATTTCCATCTCGTCTCCGAGGGGTTTTGTTGCGGTCGTAATCGTTCCTTTTTGATATTCATCCATGAGAGTGCGCACGATCTGTACCAGAGCTTCAGGTTCTTGCGGCTTGATAATGAATCGATCAGCTCCGAGGTTGAGAGCGAATTGCTCATCACGTGGATCTGTGTAGGTTGCGGTGTAGAAGATAACGGGGATATGTTTCAACTGCTCATCTGCTTTCCACTGCCGGCACAGTTCAAAGCCATCCATGACCGGCATAAGGATGTCCGTGATGAGAAGGTCAGGCGGGTTTTTCCGTGCCAGTTCTAGTGCTTCAGCGCCGTTTTTGGCAGAAACGACTTCATACCCATTCCCTTTCAGGATCGTCTCCATCAGATACAGGTTTTGACTGACATCATCTACGATCAATATTGTTATCGTTATCATTTCTCACCAGCTTCAGCGGCACTATCCCGCAAATATGGTTCGATCTGCGTTAAAAATGTTTCTGGACTAATTGGCTTTTCGATGTAGCCAGTGCATCCTGCATCCAAAGACTTTTCGCGGTCACCACCCATGGCATAGGATGTAAGCGCTATAATGGGTGTTTTTTCAAGATCAGGATATGTCCGCATCGTCCGGGCAACTGAATAGCCGTCCATGGATGGCAACTGGATATCCAGCAGGATAAGATCTGGTTTATTATGGATAGCCATATTAATGCCCTCTTGTCCGTCTCGCGCCTGGAGCACCTCGTAGCCTTTTTTGTTTAGTATAAATGTGATGAGATAGAGGTTCTGCTCGTTATCCTCTATATAGAGTATCTTGGCTTTCATACCATCTTCCTTTCAGCTGGGAGGGTGAAAGTAAAAGTGCTGCCTTTGCCCCATTCGCTTTTCACCCCGATCGTGCCACCCAGCAGATCTACAAGCTTTTTGCAGATCGAAAGCCCGAGTCCTGTACCTTCGTACTGGCGGGTAAGGCCAGAATCGACCTGCCTAAACGGTTTAAACAGTTTATCCATATCTTCGTTCTTGATTCCAATACCAGAGTCAATGACGCGGATCAAAACCTGATTTTCTTTCAATGAGCACTCGATGCGAACTTTGCCCTTGTCAGAGAACTTGATGGCATTGCTCAGGAGGTTAAGGAGGATCTGTTCCACGCGTCTTTGGTCGCTCATAATCGTACCCACATCAGGTGTGATCTCGACTTCAAGTGCGATATTCTTTTTCTCAGCCAGCGGTTTAGCTGCCTGAATAGCCTTTTCGATCTCTGCACGAAGATCAAAAGACTCTGGTGTAATCTGTAGTTGTCCGGCTTCGATCTTCGAGATATCCAGTACATCATTTATGAGGTTGAGCAAATGCCTGGAACTGTCGCGCACCATGCCCAATTGCTTTTTCTGTTCTTCATTCAAGGGGCCGACCATTTCCTGCTGGAGGATTCCCGTGAAACCGATGATCGAATTGAGCGGTGTACGCAACTCGTGCGACATGGTGGCAAGGAATGCTGACTTGATCCGGTCAGCGGACTCGGCCTGTTCTTTTGCCACCCCGAGATCATTATTAAGGACTTCAAGGTAATCCTTGTTTTTTTCCAGCTCTGCCTGGGCTTTTTTACGCTGCGTAATCTCCCGCGCCAAGCGTCGGTTCCAGTATAGTATGAAAATGATTATGAGAAGAACACCGGCAAGGATCTTCCACATTAGGGTATAGTTAAAGCCTTTTTCATATTTAATGGAGAACCATTTCTGATAAATAGCGTCGCGTTCGCTCTGCGGGATAGATGCAAGGGTTTTGTCCAGGATAGAGGCAAGCGGGGTACCAGACTGTGCTGCCATGGCAACATGATACTTGTAAGGTGTTTCACCAACCACCTTGATGTGGGTAAACCCATTTTTACTAATGTAATAGCTGGTAGTAACAATATCATTTACGAACGCAAAAATTTCACCTTGCTCCAGGCTTTCTAGGGCATCTTCTACACTTTTGAACCCTACCCAATGAATTTTCGGATGATCTTTGGTAATCAGTTCCTGTGTTGCATAGCCATCTAATACAGCCACGCTCTTGCCATTCAGTTGATCCAGATCATTGACATAGGTCACATCATCGCGTGAGAATATCACTATGGGCACAGGGAGATATGGAGCGGTGAAGGTAAGAAATTCTTTGCGATCAGGCGTCTCGGCAATAGCGCCAGACATGTCCAGCTCTCCGGATTTCAATATATTGATTGCCTGACGTCTGTCAGATTCCTTTATGAATTCGAATTGCACTCCGAGTTTCTTTTCGAATCGTCGCAGGTAATCTACTGTGATGCCATAAGGCTCTCCATCATCAGCAAACTCTATTGGAGCCCAATTGGGATTCAAAACCACACGGATTACAGGATGTTCCTTAAGCCATTCCCTGTCTTCTTGCGAAAGTGAAAATTGGGCAGTCGATCCCGGGATCATTTCTTCCACGGTTTCGCCTTTGAATGTGCCGGTAAGATATTTCTTGAGGGTTTGATAGTATACAGAATTTGGCAGGCCTTTGTACAATTTCAAATCATGATCTATTTTATCTGCAATTTTTTGTGCTTTTTCCGATCTCTTAGTATAGGCAAATCTGAGTTGGCTGGGTTCAAAGATCATGGAAGTACCTTTTAACCTGTATTTCTCAGCGTTTACCTCTCCGAATGTCCGGTTCGCCACCCCGGCATCAGCTTTACCGCTCGCAACAAGTTCAAAAACGCCTTTATAATCCTTAGCCTCAACAAAATCACACGATATGTCAGACGCAATAAGTATAGACTGGATCCCCCCCGCTTTACCTGTTGAAAGGATGCTCCCCTTCATGATTGCAACCCTCTTAGCCTGGAGATCTTTGAATGATTCGATCTGGCTAGTTTCAGGTACAAACACCACGCCCCAGTTTACAAATACGGTTTCTTTACAGAAATTGAATTTTTTCGCCCGCTCATCGGAATAGGCAACATCCACCATTAAATCCAGCTCGCCTTTTTCAAGCCGCCCAAGACACTCATCCCATGTGCCGTTAATATACTGAATGTTCCAGCCTTCAAGTGTTGCAATTTGCGCCAGTATGTCAGGGAATATTCCTACAACCTGACCACCAGCATTGGTGAAGATCTTTGGCTCATTCTCATATGCACCGACACGGACAGTCATGCGATCATTTACGTCCGCTGCTGAGGCAGGAGTGGTGGTGCTTGCCAGGCCAGCATAAAACAGCCCCACTAATAGAAAAGCAATAGCTTTCTTTATTTTATTCATATAATCCCCATATCGGATATTTATCGGGAATTCATGAAGCTATTTTACATGGGATCTGATTGTATTTTATACCATTTTTCTCATAAGAGCTATGCCTAAAAGTCATATTGTGAGCGTGTGCCAAAATCAATTTTTTTTCTAAAACCGTTGAAGACTAAAATCTCAGTTTAGTCTTCCATTGAATAAAACCTCAAAATTTGGTAAGTATTTAATATGAGAAAAATTTCTCACGATATAAAGGATGAGACAATTGAGGCAAAAGTAAGATGGTTTCGTTCGCTTTCATTATCCGAACGTATGGAAATGCTCTGTAGCTTTACTGATTTAGCCATAGAGCTAAAACCTGATCTTCCGGAAAGGAAATATGCTCAACAGACTAAAGGCCGTGTTCGAATCATTTCAGCAGCATGAAGTCAAATATGTCGTGATTGGCGGCATAGCTGCTGTTCTTTACGGAATTCCAC
>JAGVNP010000049.1 GCA_020053185.1 Deltaproteobacteria bacterium
TGTAAAGACTTTATTCACGCGGGACATAAAACTGACTATGCCTTTGGCCAGCGCAGCAATGGATACAGTCACAGAGGCAGAGACCGCAATTACAATGGCCAGAGAAGGTGGAATCGGCATTATCCATAAGAATATGACTCCTGATCGACAGGCACTGGAAGTAGACAAGGTAAAAAAGTCTGAGAGCGGAATGATTGTAGATCCGATCTCCATGAATCCTGACCAGAAGATCGGTGAGGCGCTTGAAGTCATGAAGCGCTACAGCATCTCCGGTGTACCTATTGTGGTAAAGGGAAAACTGGTGGGCATTCTCACCAACAGAGATTTGAGATTTGAAACAAACAAGAGCCGTCCGATCAAAGAGGCAATGACAAAAGAAAATCTTGTTACGGTAAAGGGGGAGATATCCCTTAGGGAAGCAAAGAAGATGCTTCACAAACACAAGATTGAAAAGATTCCTGTGGTTGATGATGATTTCAATCTCAAAGGTCTTATCACCATTAAAGACATAGAAAAGGCAGAAAGATATCCATGCTCGGCAAAAGATCCAATGGGCAGACTGCTTGTAGGTGCGGCAATCGGGATTTTACCGAATGAAGAGGCACGCTTGGATGCCCTGATGCGGTCAGGAGTTGATGTGATTGTGGTGGATACTGCCCACGGACATGCAAGGTCGGTAATAGAAACCGTAAAGGCAATAAGAAAAAAATATCCGACATGTCAGCTTGTCGCAGGGAATGTGGCAACTGAAGAAGCGACAATTGACCTTATAAAAGCTGGGGTAGATGGAATAAAGGTGGGGATTGGGCCTGGATCGATCTGCACCACAAGGGTTGTAGCAGGGGTTGGAATGCCGCAGGTTACGGCGATTATGAATTGCGCAAGGGCTGCTAAAAAATATGGCATACCCATTATTGCAGACGGAGGAATCAAATTCTCCGGTGATGTTACAAAGGCTATTGCCGCAGGCGCATCGTCCGTGATGATAGGCTCACTCTTTGCAGGAACAGAAGAAGCACCCGGAGAGATGATTATCTATCAGGGAAGGACATATAAAGCCTACCGCGGTATGGGTTCTGTTGAATCCATGCAGGCAGGATCAAAGGGCAGGTATTTTCAGGAGAATGTTGATCAGCCAGGAAAACTTGTACCAGAAGGTATTGTAGGCCGTGTGCCATATCGTGGAAAGCTTTCGGAAACCATATATCAGCTCTTGGGTGGATTGCGCTCCGGCATGGGATATACGGGTTGCAAGAATATCAGGGAACTCCATGAGAACGTAAAGATGGTGAGAGTAACACAGGCCGGACTGAAAGAATCCCATGTACATGATGTGATTATTGTAAAAGAAGCCCCAAATTATAAATTGGATATAAATTATTAAGTATGGGGTTTGTTCATCTCCATTGTCATACACAGTACAGCCTTCTTGATGGTGCAATCACCATTGCTAACCTTATAGAGACTACAAAGAAATTTGAGCAGGACTCTGTTGCCATCACTGACCATGGGGTCATGTATGGGGCAATAGAATTTTACAATAAAGCAACTGCCTCAGGTATAAAGCCTATCATTGGTTGCGAGATGTATGTAGCCCCAACGGAAATGACAATAAAGCGCCAGCTTCCTGGCTTGCCAAGGTATTATCATCTTATCCTCCTCGCATCCAATTGCGAGGGGTATAAAAATCTCATAAAACTGGTTTCAATTGCACATACAAAGGGATTTTACCATAAGCCGAGGGTTGACAGAGATACTCTCAAAGAATTTAATCAGGGTCTTATAGCATCAAGCGCGTGTCTTCAGGGAGAAGTTCCCTACTGGCTTTTGCAGGGCGATGAGAAAAAGGCAATGGATGCCATTGATTTCTATAGAGCCACATTTGACAATCGTTTTTATCTCGAACTCCAGGAAAACGGTCTTTCCGAGCAAAACAAAGTGAATCCCAGACTAGTGGATCTCGGGAAGCGTGAAGGTATTCCTATGGTGGCTACGAATGACTGCCATTATCTTAAACCCACAGACGCAAGGGCGCATGAGATATTGATGTGCATACAAACGCAGAACACCATTCATGACAAGGACCACATGTCATTTGGAACCGATCAGTTTTACATGAAAAGCCCGGAAGAAATGGCAGATAAGTTTTCTTATCTTCCAGATGCAGTTGCGATGAGCAAAGAGATTGCTGATAGATGCAACCTTGAAATACCCATGGATAAAAATCATTTTCCTGTATTTTCTGTTGATGGGAAGACCCTTGAGGCACAGTTGGAAGAGCAAGCATCAATCGGTCTGCGTGCGAGGATACCAGTTGATCAGCTGGATGCATACGATGCAAGACTCACCGAAGAGATCAAGATCATAGAATCCATGGGCTTAGCTGATTATTTTCTCATCGTTGCAGATTATATTGGCTATGCAAAAAAACACGGAATTCCTGTTGGCCCTGGGCGGGGCAGCGCAGCAGGGTCTCTGGTTGCCTATGCATTGGGAATCACTGACATAGACCCCATCAGGTGGAAGCTTGTGTTCGAGAGATTTTTAAATCCAGAGCGCAAAAGCATGCCGGATATTGATGTGGATTTCTGCCAGGAGGGAAGAGATCGGGTCATTGATTATGTGAGGGAAAAGTACGGGTATGAATACACAGCCCAGATCACTACCTTTGGAAACATGAAGGCAAAGGCCGTGGTGAGAGATGTGGCCAGGGCTCTTGGCATGAGCTATAACGAGGGAGACAGGATTGCAAAATTGATCCCTCCGGACCCGAAAATTACACTGGATGAATCTTTAGATATAGAACCCAGGCTGAGAGAGCTTATAAATAGTGACTCTAATGTGGCAGAATTGTGGAATATCGCAAAATCATTGGAGGGACTTACCCGCCATGCATCCGTGCATGCAGGGGGTGTAGTAATATCAGATAATCAGCCTATCACCGAACATGTTCCTGTTTATATGGATAAGCGGGGTGTTTTGGTAAGCCAATACGACAAAGATTGTGTTGAGCGCGTGGGTTTAGTAAAATTCGATATGCTAGGGTTGAAGACCCTTACCGTGATTCAAAGGGCTATTGATATTCTTAATGCAAGAGGGATAGCGATTGATATAGAAAATCTCCCTTTGGATGACGAGAAGACATATCAGCTTATTAGTAGTGGCGACACCTCAAGCGTGTTTCAGTTGGAAAGTTCGGGCATGAGAAGCATGCTGCGGCAGCTTAATCCTAACAGATTTGAGGATATCATTGCTGCTGTGGCACTTTACCGGCCGGGCCCGATGAAGCTTATCCCGTCCTATACGAATCGAAGACAAGGCAAAGAAGAGATAGATTATCTTCATCCAATGCTGAAGCCGATTCTTGAGGAGACGTATGGGATTATCGTCTATCAGGAACAGGTGATGCAGATTGCGCAGATGATGGGAGGATATTCGCTGGGCAAAGCGGATCTGCTCAGACGTGCAATGGGAAAGAAGAAAGCCTCGGAGATGAAGAAGCAGAGAGAGACTTTCATAGAAGGAGCAAAGGAAAAAAATGTTTCAAAGGATAGCGCATCAGATATTTTCGATTTGATGGAAAGATTTGCAGAATATGGGTTCAACAAGTCCCATGCAGCTGCATATGCGCTTGTAGCCTATCAGACAGCATACCTTAAAGCGCATTACCCCGAAGAGTTTATGGCAGCAAACTTGAGTCTTGATCTGAACAACACAGACAAAGTAGTGCGGCATATAGGAGAATGCAGATCAAAGGGCATAAAGATCCTATCGCCTGATATCAATGAGAGCATGTGGGAGTTTGTGGCAACCGAACAGGGGATACGATTCGGGCTTGGCGGGATAAAAAATGTGGGAAGAGCTGCTGTTGATATTATAATAAATGAAAGACAGACCAATGGGAAATTCAAAGACTTTCAGTCGTTTGTGCTAAGGATAGGTCTTACAAAGGTGAACAGGCGGGTGATAGAATCCATGGTCAAGGTAGGGTGTTTTGATACCCTCCATCACAACAGGAAGGCGTTGTTTGAGAGCTTAGATATGCTCCTTGATGACGCTCAGCGTATGGCTAAGGATAAACAAAATGGACAGAAATCTCTGTTTGGTTTTGCTGGCGGAGATGAAGAAAACCGGTCAATAGCAATCCCTGATATGCCTGACTGGCTCGATAATGAGCGGCTCCAGATGGAGCGCGATGGCATAGGTTTTTATGTCACAGGACATCCTCTTGAAAAATACAAGACGATTATAGAAAAATATTCGGACGCGAACAGTTCTTCTGTTGCAGAAAAGAGCGGTAAGGCAACGGTTAAGATGGCAGGGGTCTTGCAGGAACTCAATATAATAAGGACAAAAAAAGGTGACCGCATGGCGCGGGCCAGTCTCGAAGATCTTTATGGGAGAGTTCCAATCATCTTTTTCCCGAAATGCTATGAAGAATATCAGGCTGTGATAAATGGAGATATCCCTGTTTTTGTAGATGCAAGGGTAGTCCAGCTTGACCAGGACGATTCAGGAGAAGAGAATGAGACGCGGCAGGTAGAACTTCTGGCAGAAAAGGTATACCATATAGAAGATGCCCAGATGATGCCTGCAAAACCAGTCAAAAATGGAAAGCAAGTCGTAATCTGGATTGAGGACAGTATGGATTTTTCTGTTGTGCAGAAAATAAAACAGGAGATGCTCGCCTATAAAGGGGAGTGTCCTCTTTACTTTAAGGTTCGAACAGGTTCCACGGTGATAAATCTTGGTACAGGCAAAGGGTATTTGGTAAACCCAACATCGGATTTTGTAAACAAAATGGAGGAGTTTGTAGGGCCTTCAAATGTTGAGGTCATACAGCCATGAGAAGTCGTGATAAATACACTGATCTGGATAAGGCACTCAAAGATCTGGAGCAAAGCATATCCAGGCTTGCCGAGATAAACATTGATGTCGAAGAGATCTCGTTAAGAGTAAAAGATTTGAGGAAAGAGCATTACACCGGGATCTCCAGGTGGGAACGGATAGAAATCGCCAGGCATCCTGAAAGGCCAGGAGCACATGAATTTATTAAGGCAATATTTGATGAGTTCTGGGAAGTACATGGAGACAGAATGTATGGCGATGACCCTGCTGTCATGGGGGGTCTTGCGCTGCTGGATGGAAATCCCATTGTGGTAATTGCGCATAGAAAGCGGTCTCCACACAAAAAAGATTATGCAGAACATAACTATGGCATGGCCTCGCCGGAAGGCCATCGTAAGGCTGCCCGTTTGATGGAATTGGCAGATAAATTTGATAGACCAATCGTCACGTTTGTAAACACTCCTGCTGCATATCCCGGTATAGAAGCAGAAAACAAGGGTCAGGCTTTCAGTATTGCTAGAAGTATCTCTACTATTGCAGCTGTGCGTGTTCCTGTCATAGCCTGTGTTATCGGCGAAGGAGGTTCGGGAGGCGCACTTGCTCTTGGTTTTGGTGACAGGATTGTTATGCTGGAGAATTCCTTTTATAGTTCCATAACGCCAGAGGGTTTTTCTTCTATTGTCTGGGGGGATGCATCGAAAAAAGAGATAGCAGCCGATCTCCTTAA
>JAGVNP010000109.1 GCA_020053185.1 Deltaproteobacteria bacterium
AAAAGACTGGCTTAAGAGTCAACCCTGATGCGATTCTTTTTTTCTGGCCATCGCGCCTGGACCAGGTTCAGAAAGGGGTGGAACTTCTTGAAGATATTGCGCAGCATTTTTTGTCTACACATACAGATGCACAGATCGCAATTATAGCTGATGGAGTGTCGAATGACCGGACCCATGCGGAAATTTTAGGAAGAATTGCATATGTCTCGAATGGGAAAATGACATATCAGCCTTTCAGCGAGGAACTTTCAATGCTTGGCTATGCTGCGGCAAGTGATGTGTTCGGCGCATCTCTGTATGAGCCATGCGGACAGATCGATCAGGTAGGAAATCTTTTTGGAGCAACTGCAACGAACCGTGATACCGGAGGGTATCATGACAAGATTATTGAGCTGAGATTGAAGTCTGACAATGCACCTCAGGACATGGGGAATGGATTTCTTTTTAAGGATTATGATTCCGGTGGGCTTTGGCATGGGCTTGAGAAAAGTATCAGATTTCATAGAAAGTCGATTAAGGTGCGTGAAGCTCAACTGAAACGTATCATGAAAGAATCGAGGGAGAAATATGATCTTGAGGTCATGATAGCTGATTATATAAGGATATATGAAAGACTTAATGAAGGAAGACCTCTTACCTAGCCGAGATTAATGTTTTGAGGTCTTTGCACAATACCTGCGTTGTCATTGCGAACGAAGTGAAGCAATCTCATGACTTGTTGACAGATCACGAGATCGCCATGTCGCTTACGCTCCTCGCGATGACAAAAAAACAATTATGCAGAGGTCTAATTTCGTGTGGCTTTTATTGATAGAAAAGTTTGTGCCGATATTATTTGGGTAATTAGTTGCTGGGAATTTTTTCCGGCTAAAAAATATTAACCTACCGATTATAAAGATCAAGGCTGATTGATGGGTGACATCAATCAGCCTTGATAATCCTTGGTGCTTTAGAAAAGCTACTTTTTCTTTGCTGTCTTTTTCTTTGCTGCTTTTTTAGGTGCTGCCTTTTTTGCTACCTTCTTTGCAGGAGCTTTCTTCTTTGGAGCTGCCTTTTTTGCTACTTTCTTTTTTGCCTTTACAGCCATCGTTCTCTCCTTTAATTATAGAATTGTAATTCTCATTATTAAAACTACCTACCAAAATTTATTTAAATGTCAAGCCTTTTCGATGACGTCATTAAGAAATTTTTATGTGCGTAAAAGTTGTACGAGCTGTTTTTCCAGGGATGGAGCCGGTTTATAACCGGTAGATATTTTTAAAATGAAAAAACATAAATTTATTTTTGATGTTTTAGAAAAAGCGTAATGAGAAATATTTTTTAGTTTGCATCATGATGTGCAAAAAATTTATGCTCTCAACGGCAGTCAGTGTTGAGAGCATAAATTCAGGAAAATTTTTATCTGAAGATTACCTTCTATATCTTTATTGTCCGTTCATCAGATTGAGAAGATCGTCAGCCAATTTTTTATCCAGTCCATTGAGAATATTATACTCATTCATGGCTGCGTTCTTGTCCCCAATTGTAGCGTAGGTCACTCCAAGACCAAAATGTGATTTTACATCATTAGGGTTGATGCGAACACATTGGGTATAAGTTTCAATTGCCTCATCATACAGTCCTAGACCAAAATAAGCCACACCCAGGCTATAATATGCCTCGGTATCATCCGGCTTAAGACGGATGACCTCTTTATATGCTTTGATCGATTCTGCATATTGATTGAGCTGATCGTAGGCCCAGCCCATATTATAATGTGCATCGATGTAATCGGGTTTCAGTTTTATTGTCTGTTTGTATTCGTTTATCGCTTCGTTATAAAGTCCGAGAGAACCGTATTCCCAGGCCAGTCCGTAGTGTGCATCGACATAATCCGGTTTTATGCGGATAGTATTTTTGTATGCTTCGATTGATTTGTCGTGAAGTCCGAGGTTTCCATAAGCCCAGCCAAGGCCATAGTGTGCGTCGACATAATCAGGGCTTAGTATTATAGTCTGATTATATTCTGTGATCGCTTCGTTATAAAGTCCAAGTTGTCCGTATGTCCAGCCGAGGTTATAGTGTGCATTAATATAATCCGATTTGAGTTTTATGGTTTGATGGTATTCATTTATTGCTTCATTATAAAAACCGAGCTGTCCGTATGTCCAGCCGAGATTGTAGTGTGCGTCAACGTAATCGGGTTTAAGCTTTATGGTTTGCTTATATTCGGCGATTGCCTCGTTATATAAGCCGAGTTCTCCATAAGACCAGCCCAGACCGTAGTGTGCATCAGCATAATCGGGACTTAGTTTTATGGTTTGTTTGTATTCGCCGATTGATTCATTATAAAGTCCAAGCTGTCCGTATGACCAACCTAATCCGTAATGTGCGTCGACATAATCAGGTTTCAGCTTTACAGTTTGTTTGTACTCATTAACTGCTTCGTTATACAGGCCTAGTTCTCCATAAGCCCAGCCCAGGCCGTAATGCGCATCAACATGATCCGGTTTGATCTTTGTGGTCAGTTTGTATTCATTTACTGCCTCTTTATACAATCCGAGTTCTCCGTATGTCCAACCCAGACCGTAGTGTGCATCGGCATAATCAGGGTTCAGTTTTGTAGCTTGCTTGTATTCATTGATAGCTTCATTCCAGAGTTCAACACTGGAGTAGCTCAAGCCCAGGTTATAATGCGCATCAACATAATTGGGATCAAGCTTTATGGTCTGTTTATAAGCCTCGATTGACTTTGTATAGCGTCCAAGCTCATAATTGCAGTATCCGATATAAAAATATGCATCTGCATATTTAGGATCTTTTTGGGTGGCTTCTTCAAAATACGGAATGGCATTCTCATAATCTCCGTCCCAAACCAAGTACAAACCTAAGAAGTAAAGTTTTTCTGCTGATGAAAGTTGTGCATCTATCTGGCCGTTTTTCCATTCGGCAAATGACATTGCCTTGCCAGCCTTAAGTTTTGCGATACGCTCGCCGGGTATTGCAAAATTCAGATTCTGTCCTTCAACAAATTGAAATGTTGCAACCCCGATCACGTCTCCATTCATGTTTACCACAGGGCTACCGCTTGAACCCGGGGATATTGCTGCTGAGATCTGGATAATCTTGCCAGACTCACCCACATCACGCACTGCAGAAACGATTCCCTCGGTGACCGTATTTTCAAGACCAAGCGGGCTTCCAATTACTACAATCCGCTCACCCACTTCCGGTATTGAGGTGCTTACTGCAACTGGCTTGGCAATATTTTTTGGCACATCTGCCAATACTTTTATAATATCGGCATCCTTGTCTTCTGCCAGCACTTGAGTTATGGGATATACCACTCCTTTTGATGTTTTGATTTCAGCCCTGCTTGCATCTATGAGTACATGCCTATTGGTGATTAACTCACCTTTGTCGCTGACGAAAAAGCCACTTCCCTGTGCGAGCACTGTCCCTGTTTTGTCATAGGTGAAGATAACTACAACTGATGGTTCTATCTTCTTTACAATGGCAGGCAGATTTTCCTGAGCAAGAAGCGGAGAAAAAGACATAGAAAAGAGAAGAAGGGTACTTAATATCAGCTTTTTCATACATTTACCTCCAAAATGGTTTTATCGGTATGTCTCATATAACTCTGTAGAAAAATTTAGATGATTATGCCCTTAAATGAGACAAATCGCAATTATTTTTACGGGCATCAATTATCTGGAAACACGCTAATGTCTGTGCTAGGTTAATAAAAATAGCGCAAAGACCGAATAATAGAAAAAATCCTAAAATACAACAAAGTTAGCCCAAAGCAGAAAAGATGGAGGGATGTATGAAAAAAAAGAAAATGATCCGAAGTAGTTTAATGGTTTTTCTCATAGTTTTTATCCTTACCGGTTGTGGCTCTATGCGTGTTTCAACAACACTGAAGTCAGACCCGGAAACCCAGAAATTTGCAGTTGCAGATAAAACAAAATTCTCCATTGTACAATTAAACAAGTCCCAGGATAAACAATCAACATCTACAAAATTTTTGTTTTTCCCCATAAATATGGCCCCTGTTAACGGAATAGATGTGCAGGGAATACAAAAACATGCTACAGATCTTTATCCGGGATTGTTTGGCAATAATTTTTCTGACCTGCCTGTGTTTATTACAGTTGAAGGTAAATATTCTGGTCATGAGTCTGGTGAGTGGCTCCAAAATCTTACTTTTGGAACGATCCCGTTTCCGTCAAGTGCTGAAATTGAGTATAAGGTACGTACCCAAGTGCCCGGAGAAGGCGGCTATGTGGTTGATGAAACCCACTCTTTTACTCAAAAGTTTAGCTGGTGGAGAACTATTTATACTCCTTTTGGTTTATTGCCTATTCCTGGATTCTCGGATTTAAGAAAAACCGATATCATTGGCTTAAGCGGTAGCGCTGCGGATTTTGGCGGAACAAAATTTAAGACGCATAAAACAAATCTTGTTATGGAGTCGTTAACAGAGGCTGTTGCTCAGAGCATACGTCAAGCTGATCAGAACAAATTAAAAGCAGCGGCTGAGTATCGGAAGTCAAGAATCCGTCAGATTGATATCAGTGGACAGACTTTCTGGTCATTTTTGGGTTTTGATTATTCAGATCCGAAGCTTGACGGCAAAAGTCAGTATGATGTCGCATTGATTACTCTTTATAGCGAATATCCAACATGGGATGCCAAACCTGTTGAGCAAGTAATCGTAGCTCAGATGAAGAACGCTAAATGGGAGCCAACGGGCAACTACTTACGCAGTATAAAACCGCTGACAGTTGCAAGTGCGCTTATTGAAAATGGTAAGCCCTCAAAGGTTGTATTCAAGGAAGTTGTAAACCCGCCGCTTGAGCATTTCATTGAATTACCGCGAACCCATACCGGGAATGACATACGTTGGAGCAACGGAATTCTTATAGAGGCCAAAAACAGCTCCCTACCGTTGTTGATACAGAAAGAAAGTCCGGAATATCTTTCCAAGCTTATAACACGGATAGAGAAGGAAGTGCTGGCCTTGAACGAAATGAAGATGACGACTGATAGCATGGTGCAGCAGATGATGATGAAGGGACAAGACCCCAAAGGTTTATCTGAGTTCTCATTGCTGTACAACCAGCGCATTACGATACTTCAGGGAATCCTAGCCAGCCTGAAACAGGCAGCATCAAAATCGAGATAGATTTTTTCATTACCCTCTCTCTCCGAGGAGAGAGAGGGTAATGAAGGAAATACAAACGCCAACCTTGCCCAAGGATAAGATTCCCCTATTTGATTTTACATACATGACGATAAGTTTATAAAAAGGATTTGCATTTAGATTTTAATTTCAGCAGAATAGGGGGAATAAATGGTTGGCATAATCGGGCATCGAGCCTTTAACGGAAGATTGGTAGACATGAAAAGATATAATGCAATAGCCATCATTATTTTTTTAATCGTTCTTCTTGCAGGGTGTGGCAATGAAAATGAAGTTGCCTCGCCCGAACAAGCGCCTATAGAAGAGACAATTGTCGAAGAGCAAACGACTGAAGAAGTTGCTCCAGAACCTCAACCCTCGGAAGTAGTGATCCCTGAAGAAAAAAAAGAAGCTGAAAAACCGGCAGAGGAAAAGCCAAAGGTAGAAAAGAAAGTAGAAGAAAAACCGGCTTTGGCTGAAGAGGTTAAAGAAAAACCTGCAGTTGTTCCTGAAACCGCCGTCCTTCCGGAGTTTCCTTTTGCGGATGAAAAGCTTGTCTATAGGATCAAATGGAATAAATTACCTATCGGTACAGCCACCTTTATCTGCGCAGAAGAAAAGAAGAATGGAAGAGAAGTCTACCATTTTACGGTGTTCACTAACCCGATTGGCATGATTGCCAAGCTCGGACTCGGTTTTTACAAGTTGGAAGCCTGGGCAGACAAGAAGACAATGACCCCAATACGATATCAAGATTCCCTTCAGAATTGGCCTCGAAAAAGTGTAGGTACTGCTATTTATGATACGAAAAATCATACAGTTGAATGGACAGTGGTTAAATATAAAAAGGTAAGCTTCGCTCTGATGATACCGAGACAAAACAAATACCATCGGAGATATATGATGCCCTCACAGCATTTTATTTTTTAAGGACGAAACCATTTGTTGTTGGGCAAAGTTTCAGCGTTCCGGTTAACACCTATAAAGACAATGTAGATGTATATATAAACGTAATCAAGAAGCAGAAAAATAACGAATCTGTGCTTGGCAAGATAGATACTTTCAAGGTGTCCTCGTCAGCCAGAACTTCCGGGGGGGTCTTTCGACAGGAAAAATTACTGGTCTGGTTTACTACTGATGAAAAGAGAATTCCTGTTCATTACTCAGGTGAGGCGCCGATCGGTTCTGGAACCATGTCTTTGATCTCGATCACGAAAGTATCAGCACAAACTGCAAAGGCGAAGTAGACAGTTCTATTGGTTTTATTGGTCGGAATGGTTTTTAATTGAAAATTCTTTGACCTAAACCTTTAACCTCGAACCTAAAACCTGTCCCTAATGCGCCTCTGCCCAGTTATCGCCGATGCCGATATCGACCTTTAGATGCACACTCAACGGATAGGCGTTCTCCATCTCCTGCACCACTATTGATTTTACCTTTTCGATTTCTGTTTCTGCCACCTCAAAGACCAGTTCGTCATGTACCTGAATGATCATCCTGCTCTTGAGGTCTTTTAGATGCTCATGAATCTTGATCATGGCAAGCTTTATTATGTCGGCAGCACTTCCCTGGAGCGGGGTGTTGATCGCAATTCTCTTTGCTGACTCTCTCTCATTGAAATTCTGAGAATTGATTCCAGGGATGGTTCTCCGCCGTCCCATAAGCGTAGTTACAAATCCGGTTTCGCTTGCCTGTTTTGTGATGTCAGCAATGTATTTTTTTACTCCCGGGTATTTGTTGAGGTAGTTTTCAATATAGTTTTTTGCAACAGCCATTTTTATTCTGAGTTCATTTGAGAGCTTGTGCGGTCCCATGCCGTAGATAATGCCGAAGTTTATAGTCTTGGCCTGCCGTCTCTGGTCAGAAGTTACCTCATCAAGCCCGATCCCGAATATCTCTGCCGCAGTCCTTGCATGGATATCCATATCAT
>JAGVNP010000207.1 GCA_020053185.1 Deltaproteobacteria bacterium
TCGTATGGGGTAAAAGGAACGGTCACCGATGTACTTAAGAAAAATGTACATGCCAGTAGCTTCGTATATACATGCGGCCCGCAAGGGATGCTGAAGGCTGTGTATGCAATTACAAGCTCTGTAAAAGCCAAATGCCAGGTAAGCCTAGAGGAGCATATGGCATGTGGATTCGGGGTGTGCAGAGGGTGTGCAGTAAAGACACAGTCCGGGTATATGCGTGTGTGCAAAGACGGCCCGGTCTTTGATGCAGCAGATTTATCCTGGAGTTGATTATGGATACCAATATTACATTGATAAAATCTCACGCTAGGAAGCTTGAATTAAAAAATCCGATCCTGAATGCTTCAGGAACCTTTGGTTACGGTGATGAGTTCTCTGAAATTTTTGATCTGTCCATCCTCGGAGGCATTGTAACTAAAGGCATTTCTCTCATGCCTAAACAGGGAAATCCTGTGCCAAGGATAGTTGAGACTGCTTGCGGACTTATTAATGCAATTGGTCTTGAAAATATCGGGGTTGATGCTTTTCTGGCTGAGAAACTTACATTCTTGCGAAAATTTAATACGCCGGTTATTGTCAACTTTTTTGGAAATACAGAAGAAGAATATATCAATTGCGCAAAGAAGCTCTCTGTTAAAGGTATTGATGCCTTGGAGATGAATGTGTCGTGTCCAAATGTAAAGAAAGGCGGCATCCAATTCGGCACAGATCCCAAAATTCTGTCTAGTCTTGTGAAAAAAATCAGGGATGTGACTGAAAAACCTTTGATCATAAAACTCTCTCCGCTGGTCAGCGATATTGCGAAGATGGCATGTGCTAGCCAGGATGCAGGCGCTGATGCCATTACATGCATAAATACCATACCCGCAATGGCAATTGATGAACAAACAAGGAAGCCTATTTTGGGCAATGTAACAGGTGGACTTTCCGGTCCTGCAATAAAGCCAATAGCACTGCGCATGGTCTGGGAGGTTTCCAAAAAATGCAGCATCCCTGTGATAGGATCTGGAGGAATATGCTCTGCAGCAGACGTGATTCAGTTCATGCTTGCAGGTGCTTCTGCTGTTGAGATCGGGAGTTATTCGCTGCGGGAACCGTTTTGTTTCCCGGAAATTATAAACGGACTTGAACTGTATATGAAACAGCACAAGATCGCTGCTATCCGAGATATTATAGGAAAACTCAAAATATAAATGTTATTCTGACGTTAGGCTGAAGTCTATTGTCCAAATTTGATCAGATGAGGTTAGGTTCATGCTTGGGGGCTTGGGCAAATCATCTCCTTTTGTTGTAGTTTTTTCAGGACTTACCACAGCTATACTTCTCGGACAGAAAAATCTGGAAGGCTTTTTGTTTTCCCTCCTTGTTTTATTTCTTTTGATCTCAAAGAAAAGGGTTTTGCACGCGGTTTTGGGCGTGATCCTGGGCCTTGTTTCTCTCACATGGACACCTGGAGATGTGCACATACAGGATGGAGAGTATGTGATCGAGGGCCATGTAAAGGATTCGGGCTTTGATAATGGCACATACAGAATATATCTCAATCACGTAAAGCTGGATGGCAAACAGATAATTGACAGCAGAAAGATTGCTCAGATAAATGTCTACGAGCATGTAGGGATTTTGGACCCGGGAGCCTCTATACGGTCAAAGGTGATGATAAAAATGGCCAGACCATATGGAAACTCAGGAGAGTTTGATTACAAGACATATCTTAAAACAAAAGGAATTGTGCTTACAGGGTATATAAAGGATTTTGACAACATTGAAACCGTCAATACTTCATGTGTAAGGGATGGGCTTAAAGCCCGCACTGCAAATATCCTCTCGAACTTTGCCAGGCCAGATGCAGAAGTACTCAAGGCCATGTTGATAGGAGATGATTCTTTTCTCGCTGATTCACTAAGAGATAGTTTCAACAGGCTTGGCCTCGCACATCTCATTGCGATCTCCGGGCTCAATATTGGTCTTGTTATACTTTTTGGGTATATGGTGGCATTTACTTTTCTACGATGTATTCCTCCTGTTGCAGTGAGATTTGATACTCCTCTTATTGCAACCATTTTTGGTCTTTTAGGCGCGCTTGCCTATGCACACCTTGTGGGGACATACATCCCTGTTATGAGGGCGACCATAATGGCTGTAATAGTTCTCGGTGCTCTGTTTCTTGCGCGTCGAATAAATATTCTGAATGCACTGGCATTTTCAGGTGTGCCGATCCTCCTCATATGGCCTCTGAGCATATTCAGCGCCAGTTTTTTACTCTCATTTGCTGCAGTTTTGGGGATCGCAGGTATATTAGAGAAAATTAAGACAGCCTCAAAACTGATGGAACTTATAGCAATAACTGTGGCTGCCACTGTATTTACCCTTCCAATTGTATGGTACATCTTTGGATTTGTCTCCCCAGTGGGGTTGCTAGCAAATATTGTTTTTGTGCCTTTGTTTAGCGTACTTGTAATGCCGGTCAGTCTTCTTAGTCTTGTCTTTGTTAAGGTCTCCGAAACACTGTCCTCATTTTTCTTTCTTATTGCGATGGATGGCATCAGGCTCATTTTTAAGGCATCAAATCTTTTTGGCAAACTGGTTCCGTTAAAACAGCCCTGGCTTGTCTGGGTTTTTGCTTGCTATCTGGGGCTTATACTCTCATTTTTTGGCAAAAAGACAAGGCTAAGAACATGGCTTATTGCTTTAAGTTGTGTTCTGATTGTTGTGCTGCCTTTTATACAGGAACATATAAGACTAAAAAAACCGTTAACCTTTGATTTTATAAGCGTTGGGCAGGGTGATTCAACCCTTATCACGTCCGGGCCTTATGCTATACTGATTGATGCAGGAGGCCCTGGCGCAGGAAGATACACAGTAGCTCCCCATCTTCTGAAAAGAGGGGTAACAAAGCTAGATCTTGTGGTGATCACGCACCCGCATCCTGATCACATGGGAGGAATGCCTTTTATACTGGATCGTTTTTATGTGGATGAGGTTTGGATGAACATGGATCCTCACCTAAATCCCGAATTCGAAGAAATTCTTCATATCCTTAACTCAAGATTTATACCTCAGAAGATAGTATGCCTCGGGGATGTAAAAACACTAGGAGATTTGACAATAAAAGTGCTGAATCCTCCCGATGCAATCGGAAAAAGAGAAAAATGGATGAACCATAATTTATATTCAGCCGTGCTTTTGGTGCAGAACCCATGCCTGCGTGGGCTTTTTATGGCAGATGCAGGCGGCATTATGGAGATATCTTTAGCTCATCTAGATCAGAATATGTCAGCCGATGTGCTCAAGGTAGCCCATCATGGTGGCAGTGATACATGCCTTTCTGTGTTTTTGGATAAGGTAAAACCTGTAATTGCTGTAATTCCATGTGGGTATAAAAACCGATACAATGATCCTAGTAAAGAGGTGCTGGAAAGATTGAACGAGAAGGGCATACAGATTTACCGGACAGATATAAATGGGGAGGTTGAAGCTCAAAAAAATGGTTCAAGGCTTGATATCAAGTCAGGTATCTCTTATGCCGATAACATACTTAAATACAATGAATAAAGGTATGTATTATCAGAAGATTAGTAGCAGAGAGGATTGGGATGAGGGGAAAGACTAAGGGCTTCACATTATCAGAAGTAATGATAGTGGTTGTGATAATAGCAATTACTGCTGCCCTTGCAGTCCCTAACATGAGTGGATGGCTTGCCACGCAGAGACTGAAGAGTGCAACGAGAACTGTTGTTTCCCACCTTCTTCAATCGCGAATGGAAGCAATTGACAGAAATCGTAATGTGTCTGTTGTATTTAATGTTGGGACTGAGACATACAGTGTGTATTATATGTCTGATGGCTTAGATATTGATATTGTGCCTACCCAGCACATGCCGTCAGGTGTAGTTATTGATGATGATGCTACTACAGTAACGGTAACAGGATTTGACAGCCGTGGATTTGCTATGCAGCAGGGTAATGTGGTCTTAAGAAGTACGAAAACAGGGGCCGAGAAAATAGTAACGATAAGGGTTGGCGGGAGTGTAAATGCTCAGTGAAATAATACGTATTATAAGGACAGATAAAGGTATTACCCTGGTAGAAATGATAGTGGTTTTAGCTATTTCTGGGCTATTAATGGTTGCGGTATATGCAGGATATCTGGTTCAGCACAAAACAAGCAATGTTCAGCATCAGATAATGGATATACAGCAGGATTTAAGGGCTCTGGTAGATATCATGGAGCAGGATATCAGGATGGCAGGATGCGATCCATCAATGCAATCTACAGCAGGCATTGTGGTAGGTGGTACTGATGCAAATTCCTTATCTGTCACAATGGATTTAAATAGAGACGGCGATACAGGCGATGCAAATGAACAGGCGGCCTACACACGTAATGGTTTGTTGGTAGCGAGAAACGGCGATGTTCTGGTTGAGGGCATTACTAGCATGGGGTTCACGTATTTTGATGAGGACAACAATCCGATAAATCCAATCACCACAGGGAATGCAGGTAACGTAAGGGTCGTAAGGATCAATATATGGATACGCAGTGATCAGAGAGATCCGGATACAGGAGAGTTTCTTACCCGTACATTGTCAAGGAGAGTGAGATGCCGGAATCTCGGGCTGTGATGGAGGGCAGGCATATTATGACATGGAAAGAGGTGAAAGGGTTCACCCTTGTTGAGGTAATCATTGCGATCCTCGTATTTTCCATAGGCATAATAGGGGTTGCGAAGATGCTGGGAGAGGCAGTAAAGGGCGGGAGTTTTGGCATGCAGTATACTGATGCAGTGAACATTGCACAGGATAGGATAGAGTATCTTTCAGGACTTAGCTACACCCAGACTTCCCTTACTGCTGGAACACATACGGCAACAGGAATCGTCTCGAAAACCGGTACTTCATATACAGCTACATGGGTGGTGCAGGACAATATACCTGGTACGAATATGAAACAAATAGCAATGACAGTATCCTGGGCCGAGAAAGGGATTTCTCATGATGCCTCAATCTCATTTATAAAGGTGAGGTCATGATGAAGATGAATGGGAAAAATATATTTCTAATAATAAAAAAAGATGACGGTATGGTTTTAGCGCTTGTTCTGTTGATCATGGTGGTGGCAATTATTGTGGGTGTCACTGTAATGCTTTCTTCCCGTATAGAGACAAGGATTGCGGGAAATGAGAGGCGGGCCAAGCAGGATTTCTATATAGCAGAGAGCGCAACTGATTTTGTAATTGAAAATTTTGATGAGCTTGCCTCTGCTACAGCGATGACAATAAGTTCAACATACAATGTTTCGTCCAGTATCCCTGATGGAAGCATTATCGGGGAAGCTAACGCAACCCTGCGGCTGGTTCGCCAGGGACCTGCTCCTGTTGGCTCTGGCACAAGCGTAGCCA
>JAGVNP010000237.1 GCA_020053185.1 Deltaproteobacteria bacterium
GCATGATCACTAAATGAAGGGTGAGAAAATCCTTCTGCCGTGCGTGAACAGGCTTTTCTTACTGCATGGGTAAGTGCCGCTGGATCAGCAGGTGGAATTACATAGCCCATCTTCTCTTTCACATACATCTTTGCACCGTTTGCGCTTGTAGTAATCACAGGGATGCCAGATGCCAATGCCTCTAAGACAACCAAAGAACAGGCGTCATAATAGGTGGGGTGTACAAGACAGTCACATGATGGGTAGATCTTCTCAAGATCGTTTACCCTACCGCCAAATACGATGGTATCACCAAGTCCAGCCCTTGACGCCTTATTTTTTGCCCATGATGACTCCTGTCCAATTACCAAGATTTTTAATTTGTTATGATCGCCAATGGTTGGCAGGCTGTCATTCCGGGCTTGACCCGGAATCCAGTGCTTTCCTAGATTCCCGCTTCCGCGGGAATGACGCGTGGGGCTTGATAAATCCATAAGCCTTTTACAAGCCTTAATTATCAAATCAAAGCCCTTGAGCTTTAGGTTGTTGGCTACAAAGAGAAACACAAAATCATCATCCTTTAGACCATATCTGGATCTTACTTCATTGCGATATTTTTTATTTTCTGGAGAAAATTTCTTTGTGTCTATTCCATTGGGAATAAGTGTAATTTTTTCTTCAGGATACTTAAAGTAAGCGATCATATCCTGTTTTACCATCTCTGATATTGCAATAACTTCTGGTTTTGTAATCCTATAAGTCCACCATTCGAGCGTTCTTTGAATCATATCTTTCAGGCTAAGTCTCCTGATGATTCTTATAATCCCCCTCAAATATTTAGGGCATCGAAAAAGGTCACGTTCAGCCCATGCTGCATGAACGCCACCATGCGGCTGATAGATATCCATGTAAAATGTATTTCCCACGCAGAAATTGACATCTGCACGCAAAGTCTTTGCTTTTAAATAGTGGAGGATCGCAAAAGTTAGATGCCGCAACCACTGAGGAAATCTTATTGGATGAATAAAATTTACATGGATGGACTTTTCGTCAGGCACAAGACCTTTCATGCAGATAATTTCAATCTTATGGCCTCTTGCTGCCAAGTAGTGTGCAAGATCCCAGCAATACCTCTCTGCACCCCCTATTCCCGGATCAAATTTTTCTATGGCAATGCTTATCTTCAAAATAATATGGCTCCAAAATCAGTTTACTGGAAGCTTCCTGGTAATGAATATAAGGTTGTTTCCTCCCAGTATAACCTTACTGTTTAACGTCAAATCATAGCGATATTTCTTCTTTGCTTTTTTAGAAAAAAATGCAGCAGCCAGCTTCATAACCAAAACAAGAGGAAATAAAAAATACTGCTTCCACTTTATTGCATTCCTTTTTATCTCTACAATCTGAAGCCTGTTTATCCTAAATATAAACTCAAGCAATGTAATGGTTAGAGGAGAATTATGTAAATTATAAAGGTTCTTACCGTCTCTCTCATAATGCTCATCACTTACAGGTTTTGTCAAAAATCCGTTCCAAAAAAACTTTAAGCGTTTCTCGATAGTTGAATAATTTGGTATGCTGAATATTCCATATCCATAAGGCTTCAATACCCTTGCAAACTCTTCTACTGCCTTATATGGGTTAGTCATATGCTCAAGTCCATCAACACAGCATGTATAGTCAAAAGTATCATCTGGGGCATCGATCTTGTTGTTAAGATCTGTATAGATCACTTTTAATCCTGCAACCTTACATATTTCCGGCTCTATTTCGCCGCATACAACATGAAACCCCATATCTCTTAATTTTTTCCCCAGATGCCCAAACCCCGCCGGGGCATCCAATACTGTCCCCCTTTCAACATTTTCAAACCACTCAAGAATTGTTTTATGTATGCTCCCCCGCGCTTTAGGCGGAACAGCTTCACTATCATAGATATCGTCAATCCCCATTTTAATTACCTCTTTTTATACTCTCATTCAAAATCAGGCTGCATTTTGGATCAGCCTATCATAGGATCAAAAGTTTTTATAGCAATACTTGGCTTCATCTATAAAAAACCTTAACCGCATTGATTACATAGCCTATCTCGTCATCAGCAAGCCATGGATGAAATGGGAGGCTTAGTATCTGTGAAGCCCTTGTATCGGTATTTTCAAGAGTACCAGCCACCCTCGCCTTGTCAAAAATTTTCTGCTTATGCAGAGGCACAGGATAATGGATCAGGGTCTCAATGCCTTTGTCTGCCAGATGCTTTTTCAATTCATCCCGTTTTTCTACTGCAATGACATAAAGATGATATACGTGGGTAGATCCTTTAGCATGCTTTTCCGATATGAAATTTATGCCTTTAAGTCCTTGATCATATCGTGCAGCTATCTTTCGCCTCTTTTCTATCCAATTATTCAGATGCTGAAGTTTTACCCTCAAAATAGCCGCCTGTATTTCATCAAGCCTGGAGTTATATCCCGGAATCTCATAATGATACCGATCTGTCTGGCCGTAGTTTCTCAAAAGAAGCACTTTCTTATAAAGGCCTTCATTATTTGTAGTGACGCAACCGCCATCACCATATGCACCAAGGTTCTTGGTTGGATAAAAGCTGAACGCTGCCACATCTCCCAGGCTTCCTGCACTTTTCCCCTTGTAAAGAGCACCATGTGCCTGGCATGCATCTTCCAAAACAAATAGTTTATACTTCTTTGCGATCTTATTGATCCTATCCATGTCTGCACACATGCCATAAAGGTGAACAGGGATAATACCTCTGGTCTTTTTTGTGATTGCATCCTCTATTGCTGCAGGATCAATAAGGTGAGAATCTTTTTCTATGTCCAC
>JAGVNP010000102.1 GCA_020053185.1 Deltaproteobacteria bacterium
CAGGCAGGTAATTTCTTCGTTCTGCTTGGACTTCCCTTTGGAACGACCACTATTGCCCTGCCTAATCCGAGAGACATGCAATATACCATATCAGCGATCAAAAAATACAAGCCAACCGTGATGGTGAATGTGCCTCAGCTTTATCTGCAACTAATGAAAGAGCCGAAATTTAAGAAACTCGATTTTTCCAGCGTCAAATTTTACGTCAGCGGCGCCTCTCCATTTCCTGCAGAGAATATCCGCGAATTTGAGAGTATTGTGGGCAAGGATAAGGTGATGGAAGTCTTAGGCATGACAGAGACCACACCGATCATCACGGCCAACCCCCGCTTTGGCAAGAAAAAGATCGGTTCAGTGGGCATCCCTATCATGGATACTGATGTTAAACTGGTCGATCCGGTAACGGACAAGATTGTCCCGGTTGGCGAGCCGGGCGAGCTTGTTGCACGGGGGCCTCAGGTATTCAAGGGATATCACAATAAACCTGAAGAGACGGCCCATACCCTGCGGGATGGCTGGATCTACACCGGCGATGTTTGCGTGATGGATGAGGACGGCTATTTTACCGTGGTTGATAGACTCAAGGATATGGTGAGCGTATCCGGTTTCAAGGTTTTTACGCGCGTTGTTGACGACATTCTGATCGAACATCCTGACGTGGATATGGCAGCGACCATTGGAGTGCCAGACCCGAGCAAGCCTGGTTCCGAGTTGGTGGCCAGTGCCATTCTCTTAAAGCCGGGGCGGGAAAAGAGCGAAGCCATGCGGCAGAATATCATCTCCTACATGAAAGAACGCGTGGCCCCGTACAAGGTTCCAAAGATTATCGAATTCATGGACGAACTGCCATTGAGTGCTGTGGGTAAGATTCTTAAACGGGAACTTCGGAAGCAGATGACCGACAAGTGAGGCAGTTTAAGGAATGTTGTCAAAATTTTAAGACATGAGAGATTAGAGCGTTAATGAAACGAGATCTTTGCATAATTGTTTTTTATAATATGCCCCCTCACCCCTCCCTCTCCCCCCAAGGGCGAGGGGTTTCTAATCCTTCTCTTTTCTTCTCTAAGGAATCTCTTTCCTCTCCCCATTGGGGAGAGGATTAAGGTGAGGGGGTATTGCGCAAAGATCGCGATATTTTCAATGAAGGAGGAATGTTATGCCAAGAAAGTGTTTCAATGAAGTTCTGGCTGACATGGCAAAGTATAACCCTAATGGCACTGCGGTGAGCTATGGGGATCGGAAAGTCAAATGGAAGGATCTGAATGCGCGTGCAAACAAATTCAGCCATGCTCTTGCCGGTCTTGGCATAAAAAAAGGCGATCATGCGATCATCATGTTCCATGACTGCCCTGAGTTTGTGGAGGCAAACTATGCCCTGCAGAAAATCGGCGCAGTTCCTGTGCCAATGAATTTCAGATTTGTTGCGCGGGAGATAGAATATCAGACAGACCAGTCAGACTCAGTGGTGTTCATTGTAGAGGATACATTTCTGGAACATTTGGAAAAGGTAAGGCCCAATCTCAAAAAAGTAAAACACTTTATCTGCCTTACGCATGATGGAAAGAAACCACCTCAAGGCATGCTGGATTTTGAAGAACTGATGCTAAAATATCCTGAACACGAGCCTAGTGCATGCACCACAGAAGATGATGTGGCAATGATCTCATATACTGGCGGCACAACAGGATTTCCAAAGGGCGTTGTGCTCACCTATGGAAATTTCTGGAGCTTGGTGGAAGCCTTGTTCGGAGAGATGCTGGGCAGGCTTGCTGCAGATCCAAAAGCGAATTTTGGACGTATCATTAACGGGCTCTCGCCTGTGAAGGGTATTGAGGGTGCTGTAAACTGGATTGTGAGCTTTCCAAAGATTCGATCATACATATCAAAGGCAATCCCAAAATTGCTTCCAAAGAGATTCGGCACTCCGATTGCGCCTATCATGAACAGATTTACAGGCGGGTTCCCCATGTTTCTGAATATGCCGCTGTTCCACATGGCAAATTACCAGATCTTGATGATCGGCCCCATGTCAGGGCTTGCGCGTATCATCCTGCGTCCCGGCATCAGCTTTGATCCAAAAGAGGCATTGGAGATCATTGAAAAAGAAAAACCAATGCTTGCCATGTTTGTGCCTACTCAATGGAAGAGGATCTTGGATTATCCTGAACTGCACAAATACAACAGGAATTCTGTGCTTCTGGCAATGACAGGAACAGGGGTAAATCCTGTTGCACAAAAAAAGCGCATACTCAAAGAATTTCCCAATTCAGCAATAGTAGATGTGTTCGGCCAGACCGAGATGACGCCTGATACTGCCATGCGTATTGATGCTTGCGAGGAAAGCCTGAAAGACAGGTGCGTTGGCAAGCCGCTTCCAGGTGTTGAGACAAAGATCGTTGATGAATTCGGAAAAGAAGTTCCGCAGGGCGAGATAGGCGAGATCGCCTACAAAAGCAAAACCATCATGAAAGAGTATTACGGTGATGAAGAAAAGACAAAAGAGGTCAAAAAGGGTGGTTGGTTCCATTCAGGAGACCTTGGCTATATGGATAAAGAAGGAGAGATCATTGTAGTTGAGAGAAAAAAGGAGATCATCTCAACAGGCGGAGAAAAAGTTTTTCCGCATGAAGTAGAAGAGATCCTGGAAACGCACCCGTTTGTAAAGTGTGCCTGCGTGATCGGCGTGCCTGATGAGATGTGGGGAAGCACGGTGAGGGCTGTTCTTGTGCTGGAAGACGGAGAAACCACAACACAGGAAGAGGTCATTGACTGGTGCAGGGACAGGATGACTGGATTCAAGAGACCAAAAACTGTTGTGTTTGCCGAGAGTCTGCCTCTAAGCCCTGTTGGCAAGGTCTTGCGTGGTCAGATCAAGGAATTATACGGCAAGCCATGAGCCCTTTGCATAATACCTACTTGTCATTGCGAGCGGAGCGAAGCAATCTGACACAGCGTGTCATTCTGAACGAAGTGAAGAATCTTATAAGATCCTTCGGGCCTTGCCTCAGGATGACTGTTTCACAGTCAGATCGCCACGTCGCTAAAGCTCCTCGCGATGACAAAAAACAATTATGCAAAGATCTAGCCGTAATTTTGAAGGAGGGTTTATGAAAAAAGTATTGGTAACCGGTGCAGCAGGGTTTATCGGCTCACAGGTGGTGCGCGAGCTATTGGATGAAAACGTAGAGATAAGAGCGCTTTTGCGGCCCGGGGAAAGCAAGAAAAATCTGGCAGGGCTCGACATCCAGCTTATCGAAGGCGATATGCTGGATGTTGCTGCAGTAAACAAGGCAGTGAAAGGCGTTGATACAATCTTTCATCTTGCTGCCATCTTTGCGATCTGGATGAGAGACTGGTCGAAGATCTATGAGGTGAACATACAGGGATCAAGAAATATTCTCTGGGCAGCGCTGAAAGCAGGCACGGAAAAGGTTGTGTATACAAGTTCGATTGCTGCTATCGGTATTGCTCCTGGGAAAGAATTGAGCAACGAACTCACGCCATTCAACCAGTATCTGCTCGGCAATCATTATGTGTTCTCAAAATATCTTTCGCAGCAGGTTGCTTTGGGTTTTGCAGATAACGGGCTTGATGTTGTTGTGGTGAATCCGTGTTTTCCTTTTGGCGAGCGGGATATTGCGCCGACTCCTACTGGTCAGATTGTTCTTGATATCCTGTGCGGCAAAAATATGTTCTATTTTGACGGCGGATTGAACGTGGTTGATGTGCGGGATGTGGCAAAAGGCCATGTGCTCGCAGCAAAAAAGGGAAGAACAGGCGAGCTTTACATCCTGGGCAACTGCAATATCACCATGAAGGATTTTATGCACCTTGTATACAAGGTTGCCGGTTTTGAAAAACGCATGCTTGTAAAAGCACCTTTGCCGCTTTTAAAGATGGGCGGTTATTTATTAAAATGGTATGCCGACAATATAAATCATAAGCCGCCTCTATCAACGCCGCCTGAGGTTAAGTATGCATCGCAGTATCTGTTTTTTGATACTACAAAGGCG
>JAGVNP010000202.1 GCA_020053185.1 Deltaproteobacteria bacterium
GACGATCTGTGCTGCAATCAGGTTGTGCGGCATACCGCTTCCTGAAAAAATGGGGAGCTTCTGGCCTCTGATAAGGGTGTTCATGCCGTCTATTGCAGATATGCCTGTCTGGATAAAATTCCTCGGATATTCCCTGGACCAGGGATTTACGGGCAGGCCGTTCACATTCATCATTTTATCCGTGATCACCTGCGGAGCTCCGTCAATGGGTCGACCCAAACCGTCAAACACTCTTCCTAGCATATCACGGTCAACTGGTATCTCGAGCGGCTTTCCCACAAAAGTGATTCTTAAGCCCTTTATTGAAAGTCCGCGCGTGCCTTCAAAAACCTGGACAATTGCCCGCTGTTCATCCACCTCAAGGGTCTGGCCTATGCGCACATCGCCTGATGCATCCCTGATCTCAACAATGTCGCCAAAGCCGACGCCCTTCACGCCTTCGACAAAGATCAGCGGCCCTGATATTCCTGAAAGATTTGTGTACTCTATCTCAGGCAATTCATACCTCCTTCTTCTTAACTTCCTCTCCCCGTTGGGGAGAGGATTGAGGTGAGGGGAAATTATCTTTCTTCTTTTCTATTGTGTCCTGTATTATTTTATAAACCCCCTCAAGATTGCTCAATATTTCCAAATTACTGAATCTCAATATTTCTATTCCTTCTGAGGATAACTCTCTTTCTCTTAATTCATCTCTTTGCTTTCCATTTTCTTTGTAATGTTGCCCACCATCACATTCAATGCCAAGCCTGTATTCTGGAGAGTAAAAGTCTAATATATATTTACCAACAGAAAATTGCCTTCTGAATTTTACGCCAGTCAATTGGCGATCCCGCAAGATTAGACAAAGTTTTGTTTCAGCCTCAGTTTGGTTTTTTCTAAGATTCCTGCATCTTTCAATATTATCTCGTTTCATCCCCTCACCCTTCCCTCTCCCCAGCGGGGAGAGGGTCTGTAAATTATATCCAGCCTTTACATCCCCCCATCACTATCTTTTGCTCGATCTGATGCAACAATGCTTGTTTCATAATTTCAATCTCCTAATGATCTAAATGCTCTTTGAGCGAATCGAGCCCAAGAGAAAGTCTGACGTTATATTCATCAATCTTTTCAACCTCATTGTTCGGGATCTCGGATTTTAGCCGCACCATTTCTGAGACCACATCCAGTGCTGCGATCTCTTTCACCAAAAAGCCTAGCTGCACCAGGTCTCTTCCTTTTTTATAAAGGCTCAGGATCGTCTTTAAAAGTTTCAGCTGCTTTTCAGGACTGCAATATTTATCGAGAGGATCAAACGAGTTCTGCTGGAGGAATCCATTCTTGATCATCTCTGCGACAAAAAGCACAAACTGCTGGGCCGGCGGCAAAGCATCGCTTCCCACAAGTTTTACCACCTGCTGAAGCCTGTGATCCTCAAGCAGGATATTCATGGCCTCGTTTCGTACCGAGAGCCATTCGCTGTCGATGCCTCTCCACCACTTCTCTATGTCATGGAGATATTCAGTATAGCTGTCTATCCAGCTGATGGACGGATAATGCCTTGCATCTGCGAGAACCTTGTCCAGAGCCCAGAAACACCGCACAAAGCGCGTGGTGTGCTGCGTCACAGGCTCTGAAAAATCTCCGCCAGGAGGCGAAACTGCGCCGATGATCGTGATGTCGCCGTCTTTGCCTGACAATGTTTCCACAAGTCCAGCCCGCTCGTAAAATTCGGCAAGCCTGGTCGCAAGATAAGGAGGGAATCCTTCTTCTGCAGGCATATCGCCAAGTCTGCTGGAAAGCTCCCTCAATGCTTCAGCCCATCGCGAGGTAGAGTCAGCCATGACTGCCACGCTGTATCCCATGTCACGGTAATATTCTGCGATGGTCACGCCGGTGTAGATGCTCACTTCTCTGGCAGGCACCGGCATATTCGATGTGTTTGCGATCATGACTGTGCGCTCGATAAGAGGCTGGCCATTTCTTTCGTCTATCAGTTTTGGAAATTCCGTAAGCACATCAGTCATCTCATTGCCGCGCTCGCCGCAGCCTATGTATACAATGATGTCTGCATTGCACCATTTTGAAAGCGCGTGCTGGGTCATTGTCTTTCCTGTGCCGAATCCGCCAGGGATTGCAGCTGTGCCGCCACGGGCAATGGGAAAGAATGTGTCAATAACTCTCTGTCCTGTGATAAGCGGGATGAATGGCTTTTTCTTATTTTTGTTTGGCCTTGGTTTTCTCACGGGCCAGTATTCTGCAAACTTTCCTTTGTATGTGCCTGCCTCGCGCTCAACAGTATAAACTTCGTCTTCGATTGTATATTCGCCTGCCGGAACAATACTAGCCAACTTCCCGGAGATTCCCGGAGGAATCATAATCTTGTGAATGACGAGCGGGCCTTCCTGTATCTCTCCAAGTATATCACCCTGATTTACCTGAGCACCTGCTTTTATCAGCGGCTTGAATGCCCATTTTTTTTTCGCATCGAGCGGCGGCAGCTTTATGCCCTTTTTTATATAGCTCCCACACACCTCGGAAATTCCAACCAGCGGCCGCTGTATGCCGTCATAGATATTTGCAATAAGTCCTGGCCCCAGGAGCACAGAAAGCGGCCTGCCATATGAGATCACTTCATCGCCTGGCTTCAATCCTGTGTTATCCTCATACACCTGTATGACCGTGACATCTTCAATGAGCCGGATCACCTCGCCAATAAGCCTGTCAGACCCTACCTCTGCAATATCGAACATCTTTATGCCTCTGAGTCCCACAGCCTTCACGATCGGGCCGTTCACTGATATCACTTTCCCAGTCAACACACTGTCCACATACACTCCTTTATTCAATAAAGCCTTTTTGCTTTAAAATATTCATGACCTCCTGGCGGATAGCAGGAGATTTTCTGAAATAGATCCGCTCTATGGTGGAGTTGAATATGCGTCCATGTTGATCATGAATAATGCATCCGCCCCATTTTATGGTGGTGTCTTCCTTTATAATAATGTCAGAGTTCTTGCCTTGCTTCACTTCATCTTCGATGTCTTTTTTAAATACAAGATCTTCCGGCTTTAAAAATATCTCTGCCTTTTCCTGGATCTGACCTATGGTTTCGGCGATTGTATCTATGAGGAATTTTTTGTAGCGCGCATCATTCCTCATTACCTTTACCGCCTCATCCACGATGCGGCTGATGAAGCCTTCGATAAAACCAAGTTTCAGCTTTTTGCGCTCGAGAATGGTCCTGCTGTCCAGCTTCGATAGCTCCTGCTCGATCTTTTCTTTAATTTCAGCTTCTTTGGCTTTTTTGAATTTATCGATCTCAAAAGTGTGCGCTTCATTTAGTTTTCTGATTTCAGCAGCAACTTTGTCCTCAATAGAGCGCAGTGTTTTGTCTGCCTCTTCTCTGATCGATTTCTCCAATGCAGCATTATCGTTCATCTAAAATTCCTCACAAAGAAATACCTAGAGCTTCTGCAATATAGCCCACCACCGACCTGCCGAATCCCCGTTCATCATCAATTCCCGGTATCTCAATGACCACAGGGCTAGGCATAGAGAGGTTGATCTCTGCAATACGCGCCTGAATATCCTCGCCAAGCTCCCACGTGATTGCCACGATCCCTGCATCCGGCTTTTTGATGATCTCTTCAAGCTTTGATAATGCACTCTCTCTGTCAGACACTACACCTTCCACTCCTGAAAGGCGAAATGCGCTCACAGTATGTATGTCAGCGATGATATATATCTTCCTCATAGCTTGTTCAGGATCATGATTGCGATGATAAGCCCGTATATGGAGATTCCTTCAGCAAGGCCCAAAAACACAAGCGCCCTGCCCATGAGCTCCGGCTTTTCGGCCAATGCGCCTAAGCCTGAAGAACCGATTCGGGCAACGGCAAAACCGCTCCCGATACAGGCAAGGCCTACAGCAAGAGCTGCCGCCAGATATGCTGCTCCCTTCCATGTCTCTCCTTCTCCTGTGTTTGGCTGAAGCGCAACTTCTCCTGCTGCACACAGCATATCAGGAAAAAGCAGAACCACTGCACACATGAGAAAACCAAATGACAACCAATTGGACAAACTGTTTTTGCTCATCCTACACCTCCGACATTTTTGTCTTTAATGTGAAGGGAGAAAAGGCTAGCCCGTCTCCCCTGAAAAACTTACTGAAGAACTCATAGTATTCAAGCCTCATGGACTGAATCCCGCACACAAGACCCTCAAACCCGATGATAAAAATGTTGCCGGTGATAATCACAATTATTGCACCAATGGAATTCAGGCCGGGATCAACCATTGCTGCAAGCGTGTATGTCACGATGCTAAGCCCTGCATGTGAAAGCGCAAATGCGCCTACCCTTATGAACGAGATTGTGTTTGCAAGCATGCTCAAAAATATCTCCAGGATCTCTACGCTTGTCTCGGTCACATACTCAGCCATATTGTGCGGTTTATTTGTTTTAAAGAGAACAGGACCAAGTATGCCGCGCAGAGAAAAAAGAACAAGAGGCAAAATCACAAATGCGCTGATCTCCCATAGAACAGGCAACTGTTCGGTTCGCACATACCTCAAACCAAGAAGCACGATTGCAATATAAAGGATAAGCACAGACAGACTTTTCTTCTCAAGAAATGCTTCAGTATAATCCGAGCTCATGAAACTGTTCACGATATTCACGCAAAATCCTATGATTATAAATACAACACCCATGAGTATGGTCATGGAAAACAGCGTCATGATGTTCTCAATCGGATGGAACCAGAGTGCACGTATTACGTGTTCGCTTGAGAACAGGCTTCCATAAAGCATGCCGCAGATCGCAGCAGAAATGCCGCATGCGATCAGAATCCCTCCTGCCTGGCCAAGCGCTTCTTCTGACTTGCCTTTATTTTTGGCGATCCGGTGCAAGATAATGCCGCCTAGAACTAGCACAAGGCCCTGGCCGAGATCGCCGAACATGAGCCCGAACATGAGCACATAGGTGATTGCAGTAAGCGGCGTAGGATCAATCTCTTTATTTGCAGGCATGCCCATTGTCGTTACGAGCAGCTCAAACGGCCTCAATAGTTTCATATTCCGCAGGCGCACAGGCGCATCATTATCTCTTGTATCAGATATGATTGCTACATACTTGTCGCCGCATATTTTTTGAAGCAGATCAAA
>JAGVNP010000072.1 GCA_020053185.1 Deltaproteobacteria bacterium
GAACTTGACGAATAATCGCTGACAACTTACCCCTGAAAGCGTTAGCAAAAAGGCCCTGTAAGGGGCCAGGTCTCCTACAGTACAGCACTGTGAACCCCGTCAGGCCCGGAAGGGAGCAGCGGTAAACAGTAAGTTGTGGGTGTATGGAAAGGCCTGGCCCCTTACAGGGTTTTTTGTTGCACAAACTACTGCTTAATACTAAGATACATAAGATAGGCAGTGACAGACTCTGGAGTAAATGAATGTACCAAGTACTTGCGTTAAAATTCAGGCCGCAGCTTTTCGAAGAGGTTGTTGGTCAGGGTCATATTACAACCGTAATAAAGAATGCCATTGATACAGGCCGTATTCCTCATGCTTTTATTTTTTCAGGGCCAAGAGGAGTTGGAAAGACCTCGGTCGCGAGGATTCTTGCCAAGGCACTCAATTGCGAGACAGGTCCAACGAAAAATCCCTGCAACAGATGCATAAGATGCACAGAGATTACCACCTCAAGGGCAGTGGATGTATTTGAGATCGATGCTGCTTCCCATACCGGAGTTGATAACATCAGAGAGATCATCGAGAATGCCCGCTATGCGCCTGCATCTGCAAGGTACAAGGTGTTCATTGTTGATGAAGTACACATGCTCTCCAAATCCGCTTTCAACGCATTGCTAAAAACCTTAGAAGAGCCGCCCTCCCATGTGATATTCATCATGGCCACCACCGAGCTGAACAAGATACCTCCCACAGTGCTTTCACGCTGCCAGCGTTATGATTTCAGGCGTATTCCTGTGACTGATATTGTTTCACACCTGAAGACTATTGCAGAAAAAGAAACTATTAATATTACCGACGATGCGATAGCGACGATTGCGCTCCAGGGAGACGGGAGCATGAGAGATGCTCAGGGTATCTTAGAGCATGTAGCTACAACCAATGCAAAAGAGATAACACTGGATACCATAGAATCTCTTTTGGGCATGGTTGGACGTACCACGATCCATGAACTTCTCACTGCGCTTGCGGGCAGGGACACACTCCCGCTTCTCGGACTGATAGATACCATATACCAGTATGGACAAGACCTTAATCAGCTCTACAGATCCTTGCTGGAACAGTTTAGGAATATGATGGTGCTCAAAGTGGGTTATGATATTCCAATGCTTCCGCAAGAAGAAAGAAATTTTTTGCAGGATCTGATCAAAGATCTTTCTTTTGAAGAAATACATCGGGACTTAAGCATTCTCATACGCTCTGAAGAGGCATTTAAATATTCAGCATTGCCGAAGATTACGCTGGAGACAATACTTTTAAGGATCATAAATGCGCCAGCAGTAGTTGATCTGGAACAATTAATACATGCACTTTCATCCGGGAGACCGAGCATCCCGGAGCATCCAATAATGCCCGTACAGGATACGACGAAAAAACCCATAGCAAGTATCCCCAAGACATGGGATGGTTTTGCAGCATATGTAAAAGATCATGACCCGCCTCTCCATGCAATATTGTCCAAGGTTTCTTCTGTGACTCAAAATGAGAGCGAGATTGTCATCACATGCCCCACTTCTTTTTTGATGGATCAGGTGGAAAAAATGCTTCCTGATGTCAAAAAAAGGATTGCAGCGTTTTTTAAGAAGGATTTTGCCATACGATTGGATAAGGAAAAAGAGACTGCGAATGCAAATAATGGGGCAAATGGAAAAAAGCGCTCCGATCTTAAGGCCGAGGCCATGCAGTCTCCTATTGTAAGGGAAATTCTGGCAGAATTTAACGGAACCATTACAGATGTTAAGGCGAAATAATTAAGCCAGATGGTAAAGTTAATAGGCGCTAAGGCAAAGCGACAGATGAAGTGACGAGTGACGAGTAACAAGAAAAACTCGTTACTAGTTACTTGTCACTATTTACGCTTTATGCAATGGGGCTAGCTCACAAATAAAATTAGGAGTTAACCTATATGTTGGATCAAGGTAACAAAACGATCACAGCAATAGATGGAGTAAAAGTCGGGCATTCTACCGATCTCAAGGGTGGGACAGGCGTAACAGTTATTCTCTTTGATCCGCCTGCAATTGGATCTGTGGATATCTCAGGCATGGCAACATCAACGCGTCAGATAGACTCTCTATCCATGCTACATCCCGGGCAACAGGTTCATGCTGTCTGTCTTTCAGGTGGATCTGCCTTTGGTCTTGATGCAGCAACTGGGGTAGCCAGATTTCTTGAAGAGCATCAGATCGGTCTTGATATGTTTGTTGCAAAAATACCTGTGGTTCCCACTGCGGTTATATATGATCTTTCTTTTATGGATCCAAAGGCGCGGCCCACTCCTGCTATGGCATATGATGCATGCATATCTGCATCTAATGCTCCGGTGGAACAGGGGTGTGTCGGTGCAGGAACTGGCGCTGCAGCTGGAAAATTACGCGGGGTTATCAATGCGACAAAATCAGGCATAGGATCGAGCTTGGTGAAAGGGCTTGGCGGAATAAAAGTTGGAGCCCTTGTAGTAGCAAGTCCGTTTGGTGATATCTTGGATGAGAGCGGAAAGATTATAGCAGGTGCGAGGGATGGAAATCAGTTCATAAATGTTTGCGAGTCTATAGCAAAAGGCGAGATGCGTAAAAATGTCGGCAGCCCGTCAAATACAACATTGAGCCTTATTGTGACAGATGCTTCCCTCGATAAGATTTCTGCAATGCAGGTGGCCCGTATGGCCAACCACGGAATTTCCAGACATATTTCACCTTACAACACGCCCTTTGACGGGGACATTGTTTTTTGTTTTTCTGTTGGCAAAAAACCATCTCACCCCTTGCATATTGGCGTGTTGGCTGCTCAGGCTGCACGTTCTGCTCTTCTTAATGCAGTTAAAAATGCAACCTCGCTCGGAGGGGTTCCTGCACCAAGAGATATTTGAGAAGTAACAGGTATAAAAATTTTTGTATTGTTTGTTTTATTTTTTAAGCACAGGAGGTCATAGTGAGAAGAATAGACTTTCGCGAAAAGAAGGTTCTGATTACCGGTGCTTCTACCGGAATAGGCAAAGCACTCTCGCATGAATTTGCAAAAAGAGGAGCACATCTTGCCCTTGGTTCAATTCCGGAAGAAATAAAAATCCTTTCTGAATGGGCGCAGGAGCTTGAATCAACATATAAGATAAAGACATGGATCTTTTCTGTCAATCTTCTTGATGAGGACGGACCGGACAAACTTTTTAGCCAGGTAAAAGAAAAGGTCGGCGAGATATTTGCTCTTGTAAATAATGCAGGCACAGCAGCATATGGAAATTTCTGGGATGTTCCATGGGAGCCTCAGCTAAAGACATTTAAGCTCAATCTCTATGTACCAATGCGTCTTATGTATCTCTTTCTTCCAGATATGGTGCGGCGGGGCGAAGGTGTTGTCTTTAATACATCTAGTGTCTCAGCCTTGCAGCCCACTCCGTTTCAGACCGTGTATGGAGTGACAAAGGCCGGTCTTCAGAGTC
>JAGVNP010000051.1 GCA_020053185.1 Deltaproteobacteria bacterium
TCCGGACATCCAAGCGAATTTATCTCAAGAGTAATGTTTTTTAGCCCTATCGATGCTGCCAAATCATAGGCCATCTTGATAGTCTCTGCATCGCTGAATGGACTGTCTTCGCCTAATCTTTCTGCATTGATCTGGTAGAACTGGCGGTATCTTCCTTTTTGCGGGCGCTCGTAACGGAACATCGGGCCGATTGAATAGAGTTTTTGTATAGGATCGTTCGCAAGCAGGCTGTTTTCGATCACTGCCCTCAACACAGAAGCAGTGGCTTCCGGACGCAGGGTTACTGATGTTCCGCCTTTGTCAACAAAGGTGTACATCTCTTTCCCCACAATATCCGTATCCTCTCCGATGCTCCGGCTAAAAAGCTCGGTGCGCTCGAGCAGAGGTGTCCGAATCTCGGAAAACCCGTAGAGTTCAAAGATCTCCCGCGCATTTTTTTCTACAAACTGCCATTTGCAGACATCTTTTGGCAGGATATCATTCATTCCTTTTATGCCTTGTGTCAAAACATTCTCCTTAAAAACTACTTGTCACTGGCCAAAAGACTACACTAACTCTTCTTTGATTGGCAATAGGTATGTGCTTACAGGCCCCGCATCCACTCTGAGCGCAGCTTGACTTTCTCATTGAGCGCGCCATCGATCAATTTAAGTATGCGCTCCTTGTCTTCAGGAAAGTGTCCGCCTATGGGCAGATAGTTCGATGCATGCTGGGTGCTGAACATGCAGTCTTTTAAGTTTATATCCTCGACAAACCATCTCAATTCCTGGAGGCTCTGCTGTTTGTTGATGGATTTGAAATTGCCTCCCATGATCTTATTTTCATATACTTCAGTAAACTGTCCAAGCATCAGGGTAAGGCAGGCCAGAAACTGCGGATCAATGGCATTAACAACTTTAGCAGAATCCTTTGCATGGCTGAAACTTCCTTCAACACCGCCAAGGCCCAAGAGGATGATCGTGGACATGCGCAAACCTGCATCAATCGCCTTTTTGCTTCCCTCAATGATCTCAGCGCTTGTGGCACCCTTCTTTATCTTCTTGAGCAGCTCATCATTTCCTGTCTCGATTCCCAGATACAGGATATCAAGTTTGCGTTTTTTGAACTCACGAAGCTCATCCACGCTTTTTGCAAGCAGATTGCTCGGCCCTGCATATACGCTCATCCGTTCAAGATATGGAAATTTATCATTGATAAGATCAAGAACTTTTATAAGAAATTCGGTATCAGCAGCGAGCGCATCGCCGTCTGCGAGAAATATCCGCGTTGTTTTAGGATAGGCTTTTGCCATTTCCCGCACATCAGCTTTGATGTCTTCGAATTCACGCACCCTGAATTTTTTCGTCTTGTACATGTAGCAGAACAGGCATTTGTTATGCGAGCAGCCAAGGGTGATCTGGAATATGAGTGAGTCAGCCTCTGACGGAGGCCTGAATAATGGCATGTCATAGTTCATCTTTTATGTTCTCCAGGTAAAAAATATGGTTTTATGTCTAAGATCGGTGTTCCATCTACCATATCTACATGCTCCACGTAAAGTAGCGGCGAAGCTACTTTTGTGAGTTTCAATACAGACATGCCGATAGGATTGGGGCGCCTCGGCGAACACAAGCGAAACACGCCTTTTAATTCTCCGTGTCCTTTTTTTCTCTGCATAAGCTCATATCCTTTTGAGAGATGGAAATGAAAGAGCACCACGATATTTTCTATTTCTTCAAGCCCTATGAGCCCCTCGACATATGGCTCATAGATTTCAATAATTCCTTTAGCAGATGAATCTTCATAAAAAAACGGCACATCTGCCAGTGTCTTTAAATCGCAATGCATAATCCCGATTGGCTCAAAGGATATTTTCATGGCATGACCTTTCTTTTCCTTTTAGACATATACATGATAACCTTCTCTTGGGCAAATCTGTGGTTAATAGTTGGTTGTCCATTGTCCGTTGTTAAAGACAGCAATCTAAAAACAACTCACAACTGACCACGGACAACAGACATTCAACATCCTTGACCTGCCCGTAAAATCCCCCTACTATAAGTATATGCATGTACCGGAACAATTGGTGATCAGGCCGCCGAGTGAGGCATCGAGTCTGCTTGTGCGCGTGGTGCGCGGGTGCAACTGGAACAGGTGTCTTTTCTGCGGCATATACGATCTCTATGGAGTGCCCTATTCTCTTCGCACGCTAGAAGAGGTGAAAAAAGATATTGATGCTTTGGCTGAGATGTACGGCGATATATTTAAAACCGCATTTTTGGGCGATGCAAACCCGCTCGATCTTGATACGAATTTTCTGGTTGAAGTTTTGGAGCATCTCCATAAAAAATTCCCCTCCTTAGAGCGTGTAACTGCATATGCACGTTCATCAAGCCTGTGGAAAAAAAGTCTGGATGATCTCAAGCGCATACGCGCTTCCGGGCTGCACCGGATTCATGTGGGCATGGAAAGCGGATCAAATAAGGTTCTGGCTTTGCACAAAAAAGGCACAAACCAGGAACAGCAGATCGCTGCTGGCAAACAGGTAATGGATGCTGGGCTTGAGCTGAGTTTCTATTTCCTGCTCGGTCTTGGCGGACAAGAATTATGGCGCGAGCATGTACAGGAATCAGCAACAGTGATCAACAGCGTAAAACCGCATTTTGTAAGAATACGCAGGCTCTGGGTGCACCCCATGTCGCGGCTTTCAGAAAAGATCAAAGCAAGTCAGTTCAGCCTTCAGACGCCTGAGGGTTTTGTCATAGAGCTGCGCGATCTTATCTATGCCTTAGATGCAGAAGGAACATTCCTCACCTGCGATCATGCAAACAATTATATCCAGGTGCACGGACAACTCATGAAAGACAAACAAAAAATGCTCGACTATATCAA
>JAGVNP010000298.1 GCA_020053185.1 Deltaproteobacteria bacterium
CAGTAAGTGATAATAACAAGGGCTACCAAGAGTACGAGAAAGAAAGGCCAAACCCCATGAAAAATCTCACGCACAGGCCGGCCAAAGCGCATGCTTGCAATGAAAAGGCTCATGCCCACAGGCGGGGTAATAAAGCCGAGCTGGAGATTCACAAGGAATATGACGCCAAGGAGTAATGGATCTATACCAAAGTACTTCGCAATGGGGATAATGAGCGGAACCACGATAATTATGGCTGAAAAGATATCGAGAAGCATACCTACAATAAGAAGGAAGATATTGAGTCCTATGAGGAAAGTCCATTTGTTGGTGAATACGACCTTCATATACTCCAAGAGCTTCTGCGGGACTTCCTGGTACACAAGATAGTTGGTAAATGAAAGGGCGACGCCTAAGATAAAGAATATTGCCCCGAGCATGATCATGCTCTCTACCACGATCTTGGGCAATTTATTCCAGCTCACTTCCCTGAGAATCAGCCCTTCAACAATAAGCACATAGAGGACTGAGACCACTGCAGACTCCTCAACAGTGACAAAACCCATAAAAATCCCGCCGATCACAAACACAGCGAGCGGAGCCTCCCATCTCACAGCGTATATGCCTTCAAACAGGTATTTGAAGGAAAATGGAGTAGATGCAATACCTCTCTTACGCGATTCATAAATGGAATAGAACCATTGTACTGCTTCCAAAAGCAGTGCCGGGATAAAGCAGGCAATATAAAGCCCCCGTATGTCAGTCTGTGACACAAGACCGTACAAGATAACCACTATACAAGGAACAAAAAGAAGACCTGAACTTCCCTGCACGGTGATCAATCCGAGATTGAACCTGTCCGGATATCCCTTTTCCTTCAGTATGGGTAATGCCAATCCGCCGAAAGCCACTATGGTGACTGCGGTAGCGCCCGTAAATGCAGTAAACACATCGGTAGAAATAATTATGGCAAGGCATAAACCTGCAGGCAGCCACCCCAGAAATCCATCAAAAGCTTTCAGCAAACGATGTGCAATGTTTGTCTCTGCGAGGTAATATCCCACAAAGATGAAAAGGGGAATAGCAACTAACGCAGGTGCTGTTGCAAGCTTAAAGACATCTCCAAGAATAACCGATAGATCCTGACCAAGCAAGCTGAAGAGCGCTAACGAGAGTCCCCCAAACACAGAAAATATAGGGGCACCCACTACTAGACACAAAATCATGAAAATTATTGTTGCTATTAATAGTATGGACATTTTCTTCCCCCTTACGCAGTTTCTATCTCAACAGCCTGCTCCTCTACTGCTTCAGGGAGGGGTTGTCCTGTTACACTCTCCAAGAACCTCAAGAGATACCTAAAACATACCGTGGCAAAGGTATAGATAAGTATTGTCTGGAATATCCATATCTTCATTCCCATGGTCGGGATATCTTCTCCTAATTCATACTCCATCTTTACGAACATGTAGGCGCTGTAACACAAGAATCCAGCAACACACATAACAAAGAGGGTTATGAAACAATCCAGAATCTTCTTCAAACCCGGTTTGTCTTTCACAAACACAGGGAAAATATCCACATTGATGTGTTTGTTATATCTGCTCCCCATGGTTCCTCCGACAAAAGCAAGCCAGATTACCATGTTCTGCAAAAAATCACCGATCCATGCAAAATCTTTATTAAAAAAGACCCTGCCGATTATGCCGGAAAAGGCAATTAACACTGTGCTGGCGAGAAGCACCATAAGAAAGGGCTTCTCAACAGCAAAAATCATCTTTTCAATTTTTCTTAACACCGCTATCATGCTGTACTCCTTCCTGCTGCTTTAAATCACTAGAACCGCTCTCCCCTTTTTTCGAGAAGTATTTGAGCCTTTTTCTTTGCGATCTGATTCACGAGATTAAGCTCTGGCTTGTCAGATGGGGTTACTGCATCCAAAATTGTCTGAATTTGTTTGTCATACTCTTCCTCGAGATTATAGGGACCTGCTACGAATTTAGCATAGTAGACACGCGCAAGGAGGAAGTCACCATCTGTTACTTCGAGGCACTTGGCAAATGAGTCATTCGCCTTATCAAGCCCTCCTCCCATAAACACAGGAACAAATCCATTATAAGCCACAAAAAATAGATGCGGGGCACCGAAGAAATAGGTGGGGTCTAATTCTCTTGCCCTGTCCACCATTGCTACAACAAGAGGAAGCCCAAGGGGTGCTTCTGGCTTATCCAGATTTGCAAACATGTAGAGTCCCCATCCCATGGCTGACCAGAACATTGCGGGAACATATTTTTCATCTAGACCTTTAATCGCCTCGACCATTGCATTCGTATCATTTGCTTCAAATGCCTTGTTGAACTTGGAGTCTTTTCTAAGAGCGCGCATACCATAGTCTTTTGCGATGAGATACATTTCATCAGCATATTCTTTGTTTTCGTCCTCTACCACCAAACCCTGTGCAGTATATGCCAGTGCAGCAGTGGAGAGAAACGTAAGATTCTTTGGCGCCATCTCGGTAAGCGCTGCAATAAGCATGATGTCACCTGCAAGGCCTTCCCGCGTGAGGTTGAGGCTCTGCTGTTTTAACAGACAATCTGCCAGATTCGGCACAGCAGGAGATATTGCATTTATCGCTATCCGATGCGTAGTGGGAGAAGCACAGCCAGTAAAAACCATCGCAACAATCAAACAAACAAAAGACATTCTCCTTATGTTCATAACCTACCTCCTAAATTTTTATAAAAACCTACTTCACTGTTTTTGCCAGATGATTGGATAACCTCTTTCCGAGCGCAACTGCTGTCCACACAACAGGAATACCCATTGAGCTTGGGAGCACACTTGCGTCACAACAGTAGAGACCCTTGATCTTCGTCTCCAGATTGGTATCCACCACTTCTCCTATCCTGCAGGTACAGCAGGGATGAGCACCTGATGGATTTAAAGCAACAATAGAATCCTCAGGGGCACCTGCCTTCATGAGGACTTTCTTGATAATCCCAACGCCCTTATCCAATTTCAACTGGTCTTCCCTCGTTACAGGCTTTGAGAACGGAATGATGGGATTATTATAAATTGTTCCTTTGAGTTCATCACGAACCTTAACCATGATGCCTGTATACTTAAAGGCATTTGCTAGTTTGGGAATATGTGATAAGCCCTTAAAAGCAAGCATTACACCTAATTGAGACCAGTTGGGAAATACCGGCACGATAACAAAACCATCTGACTCATAATGCTCCATGGTGCCTACACTCATGGGCTGGTCTTTTGAGGTATTCATGCCCGGGATAATGCCACCGACAAACTGCAGCCAATCACAGGAAAACTCTTTTCCGGCCTCTTCTATCCCGGTTTTGCGCAAAATACTTACATCACCAACGCCGCCGGAGAGCACCACTGACTTGCCATAATAGTTCACCTTTCTCCCGAATCGAGAACCCTCTACGCCTATTGCCTTCCCGCCATAGGTGATAACCTTGGTAACCTTGGTGTTCAAAACAAGGTCTGCTCCATTCGCTACCGCCTCATCACCATATACCCGGGAGGTCCATTTGGCTCCCCTCTTACAGCCCAACATACAATCTGCACAATCCTGAACGCATTTCTTAGTATCTACAAACCGTTCAATTTTATCCCAGTGGTACCCGGCATCATTTGCTGCCTCAAGAAGCCGGAAAGTTGCCTTGCCTATCAA
>JAGVNP010000056.1 GCA_020053185.1 Deltaproteobacteria bacterium
GTTTGCAATCGTCTTTAAGGTGTTTGTGATGCCTGCCTTGCTATTCGCTGCATATTGGGCAAGGGTAATGGCGCCATAGTCTAGATGCCTGATATGGCCGGGCCCGACCTTGTTGCTGCACAAAAAACAAAGGCCGCCGATTATGGTTGCATGCGGAACTATGCGGGAGATCTCCTGTTCTGCGCCAAGGCCGTTTTGCAGCAGGATTACTATACCGTTCTTTTTTAGTACAGCCGGAATGATCTTGGACAGCTCGGTATTTTGTGTGGCTTTCAGTGCAACGATCACCACATCGCATTCAGGCATGTCCTCTGGTCTGTTGTATGCATTCACCTTTGGTAGATGAAAGTCACCGTGCACTGAGTCAACAGCAAGCCCGTGCTGCTTCACATGCGCATAGTCGCTGTGCAGAAGGAAATGGACATCTGCGCCTGTGCGGGCAATCAGCCCGCCATAATATCCGCCCACTGCGCCGACTCCGATTACTCCGAACCTCATGTACATCTCCCCGAATCTTTCAAAAGTGAGAATCGATTATGCGGTTCAAGGCTGTTTTTGTCAACTTTGGTCTTTTGCAAATTTAGGGTCATGTTTATTGACGGGAAAGAGATGGCCGTGATAAGACCAATGAAAGTTTATGATCAGAAATTTTCATGACATTGACCGCCTTGCGCATGAAGGAAAGCCGCTGAGGCTTGCTGCTTTGGCTGCTGATGAGCACGAGTCCCTTCTCACGATCAAACTTGCCCGTGAGAAAAAATATATAGAGCCCTGTATTATCGGCCAGAGAAAAAAGATAGAAAAGATCGCAAATGAGATTGGCCTTGATCTTAAATCCATTGAGATCATCGAAGAATCTGATCAGCAGAAGATCGCAGACAAGGGAATCGATATGCTTTTTTCCGGCGAAATCGACATCCCCATAAAAGGCCATATCCCAACTGCATTCATATATAGATCAATTATCAAGCATGAGAAAGCGATCGGCAAAAAGAGCACGATCAGCGTGAACACATTCTGGGATATCCCGGAAGTAGATCACCTCATCACCATCACTGATACAGGCGTGAGTATAAAACCTGATGCAGCAACAAAGAAAAACATAATCCATGATGCAGTATTTCTCATGAAGCTGCTGGGCTACAAAAAACCAAAGGTGCTCATGCTGTCCAGCTATACAGGGCTTACTTCTATGCTTGATTCTTTTCAGGATGCAGAGAAGCTGAAGAAAGAACTCGGCAGAGATAAAGCGCTTGGAGCAGAGCTCCTGGACGCAACATCGCTTGCAGATGTCCTGTGTGATGAGTATGGAAAGAAAAATTTGAAAAACATGCCGCACGTTGTTCTGGTTCCGCATCTTGATGCAGGCAACATCCTGTCCAAGCTGGATTTTATGATGGATGTCACGCGAAGATCATTTGTGCTTACAACAAAAGGTCCGGTGATCGTGCCCTCACGATCAGATACACACAAAGCAGTGATCGGCGAGATTGCCTTAGGTGTTGTTTTTGCCCGGCTTCTCAAGGGGATAAAATAAATGAAGAGTTTCGACGACATTATTAATAAGGCAAAGGCGCAAAGAAAAAAGCCCAGAGTAGTGATTGCGCCTGCGCATGATGAGCAAATCCTGTCAATGCTGCCTGAAATAGAGCAGATCGCACATCCAGTGCTTGTAGCTGATGCAAAACAAATTAAAAACTCAAAACTAAAAACTAAGAACTACGAACTAATTAATGTTTCAGGCGAAAAGCAGGCTTTACTTGCGGCAGTGGAAATGGTGCGGTTCGGAGAAGCAGATATCCTGATGCAGGGCCCGGTTGAGAACACATTGTTCAGGGATATTGTGCTCGACAGGCATTCCGGTATTGGCACTGCATCCATGAGCCATGTGTTTTTGCTCGAAGATCCATCAAAGAAAAAAATGTTCATGATAACTGATGCCATGCTGCATGCAAGCTCGTCCCTGAAACAGAAGATTTCAATCCTCAACAATGCCCTTTCCCTTGCGCGAATCCTGAAAATCAAAACACCAAAGATTGCTGCCATTGCAGCGCTCGAGTATGTCAATCCTTTGATTGCTTCCACCATTGATGCAGCAGTGCTTTCCAAAATGGGTGAAAGGGGTCAGTTTGGGGAAGCAACTATCGAAGGCCCGCTGGATATTGATTGCGCGGTCTCAAAAGAAGCAGCGTTCAGAAAAGGCGTATCGCTTGCTGTGACAGGAGACGTGGATATCTATCTTGTACATGATTCAGAATCAGGTCTTCACTTTGCGCAGTTTTTGTCTCTGCTTGGGAATATGCCTATGATAGGGATCATTGTTGGCAGCACAGTGCCTGTGGTGCTCAACATGCGCTCAATGTCTCTCAAACAAAAGCTGACAGAGATTGCGCTTGCGAGCCTGGAAAGCGAGACTGTATGAGCCATACCATACTTGCAATAAACATCGGATCTACCTCAACCAAACTTGGGCTGCATAAAAAAGACGGCTCAATTGTGAATGACACCATTTCCTATCCAACTCAGTCAGCACGCATACAGGATGATCTGGATCTGCGTAAAAAAGATATTCTGAAATTTATTGAAAAAGAATCTGAAAAACCTGATTTAATCGTGAGTAGGGGAGGGGTTGGGAAACCCGCGCCAGCAGGCATCTATAAAATAAATAAGGCCATGTGCGAAGATCTGCTCTCAGGAAAGTACGGTCTGCACATCTCAGCATTGGGTCCTTCGATTGCGCTTGATCTTGGAAAGAAGTTCGGCATCGATGCAGTGATTATTGATCCGCCGAGCACTGATGAGTTTCAAGATCTTTCCAGGATATCAGGCATTCCTGCCCTGCCTCGCACAAGCGGATTTCACTGCCTTAACCATAAGGCAGCAGCGCGTATGGCATGCAGGGATATGAAGAAGAAATATGAAAATGTAAATCTGATTGTTGCGCACATGGGCGGCGGAATAACGATAGGCGCGCATGAAAAAGGTAGAGTAATTGATGCAACACACGGTCTGAATGATGGCCCGTTTACGCCCGAGCGATCCGGTTCGCTTCCCATAATTGATCTGATAAATCTTGTTCTCTTAAAAGGTTATACAAAAGATAAGGTAAGGGAGATGCTGGTAGTAAAAGCAGGGCTATTCAGCTATCTGGGAACAAAAGACGCCACGATCATCGAAGACAGAATTCGTAAGGGCGATGAACAAGCTGGTCTGGTATATGAGGCAATGGCTTATCAGATTGCAAAGGACATCGCTGCAATGGCAGCAGTGCTTAAAGGCAAGGTCGATGCAATTGTGCTCACAGGCGGACTAGCCCATTCAAAGATGCTTGTTTCATGGATAAAAGATCGGGTCGAGTTTATTGCAAAGGTTCTTGTCTATCCTGGCGAGGACGAAATCTCAGCCCTAATCCAAGGCGGTTTGCGTGTGCTTAAGCACGAAGAGAAAGCTATCTCTTATTAGTAACGAGTGACGAGTGAATAGTGAAAAGTAAAAAGTGCTTTCGTGAAAATTAGGTAAGACTCCTTTATGTCATTCCCATGAAAATGGGAATCCAGTCTTTTTTATAGATGTACATTCTCTGGATTCCCGCCTGCGCGGGAATGACACTTCGTGTCAGATCGCCATCCTTCACGGGGCTTGTCCTGAGCCAAAAAAGCTAGACCCTTCGCTTCGCTCAGGGTGACAAATGGCGAAGGGTTCAGGACAGGCTAAAGCGGAGTTTACACTGAACGAAGTGAATGTGCTCCTCGTAATGAGAAAAAACGTTTTTGTCATTCCCGCGCAGGCGGGAATCTAGGCTTCTGGATTCCGGGTCAAGTCCGGAATGACAGCTTGAGACGAGAGAATAGATTCTTGTGATTGCATCTTGGTTTAATTAAGAATTCAAAACTCAAAAC
>JAGVNP010000124.1 GCA_020053185.1 Deltaproteobacteria bacterium
ATCGATATTTGGCGTGGCATAACCTACATACTCGCAATTCTTTTTTGCAATATCAGGCCGCAGCATAAAGTTGATGAATTTATGGGCATTCTCGATATTTTTGGCAGCAGCAGGTATCACCATACTGTCAACCCAAAATATAGCTCCTTCTTTAGGATAGATGAATTTTATGTCAGGGTTTTCCTTATTCGCCTGATAAACTTCACCGCCCCAGATCTGACCGATAAAGACCTCATTATTGAGGAACGGCTGCCGAGGAGAGTCTGAGTTAAAAACTTTCACATTCGGCTTGAGCAGTTTCAGCTTTTCATATGCCTGTTTGATATGCTCAGGGTCTGTGTCATTACCGGAATATCCGAGCGACCGCAGAGACATGGCAAAAACCTCCCTCACATCATCCATGAGCAGCACATTACCCTTGTATTCCGGACGCCAGAGATCATTCCAGCTTGTAATCTTAGCCGGATCAATCATTTTACTGTTAACGGCAATAGCAGATGATCCCCACATATAAGGCACACTGTAGGCATTGTCAGGATCATATGGCTTATCAAGCAGCACAGGATTTATATGTCTGAGGTTATCCAATTTACCGTGATCAAGGGCTTTGAGCATACCAAACTTACGCATGCGGTCTACATAGTAAGTTGAAGGAAACACCACGTCATAACCGCCATCTTTTACGATCTTGAGCTTTGCAAACATGGTCTCATTGCTCTCGTACGTAGAATATCTGACCTTGATTCCTGTCTCTTTTTCAAACAGCTTGATCACCGCTGGATCAATATATTCAGACCAGTTAAATACAAACACCTCCTGCTTCCTGGCGCATGATGGGAGCAGGAATGCCAGCAATGCACATATCACAAAAACCTTTTTCATCTGTTCGTCTCCTCCTTTGTGATAAAATGCGCAACTGTAACGGTCACTAAGGATAACAGAAACATTACCGCACTTAAAGCATTGATCTCAGGCTTGATGCCCAGACGCACCATGGAATAGATCTTTAATGGGAGTATCTCAAATGCCGGACCAGTAGTAAAGAAACTCACAATCACATCATCGAGTGAAAGTGTGAAGCTCAAGAGCCATCCTGCGACGATCGCCGGCATGAGCATAGGCATCATGATATGCAAAAACATCTGCAGCTCATTTGCACCAAGATCCTTTGCTACATCAATCACGTTACGGTCAAACCCGCTTATACGCGCATACACAGTGACCACCACAAAGGGAAGACAGAATGTGATATGCGCAAGCAAGAGAGTAAATGCCCCGGTTTTTAACCCTATCATCACAAAGAACATGAGCAGCGATATGCCCATGACAATATCAGGGCTCATCATGAGCATATAGATAAATGAATACATGACCTGACGGCCCCAGAACTTGTAACGATAAAATGCAACTGCCGCGAGCGTGCCCAGAATGGTTGCAACTATGCTCGCAGAGAATGCAATGATAAGGGAGTTGAAAAATGCCTCCATAAGCGGCCCGTCAGTAAAGAGTTCATTATACCATTTAAAAGTAAATCCCTGCCAGTTGGTAGAATATTTTGTGTTATTGAACGAGTAAATCACAAGAACCAAAATCGGCGCATAAAGAAAAAGATAGACGAAAGAAAGGTAGATAAATCGAAGACTCTTCCTCACCTTACGCCCTCCATGCTGGTATGTGCCTTACGCGAGCTTAAGAAGTATCCATAGAGGAACAGACCCATGAGAGCAGTCAGTATCATACTTGCTGCAGACCCGAGCGGCCAGTTGCCGGTTGTCAGAAACTGGTTTTTGATGAAATTTCCAATCAGCATAGACCGGGCTCCACCCAAGAGATCGGGGATATAAAAAAGTCCGAGCGCAGGCAAAAACACCATGATGCTCCCTGCAGCAATCCCTGGCAGAGTGAGTGGCAGAACAACATGTAAAAACACATGACGTGAAGGTGCGCCAAGATCTTGCGCAACTTCGATCAGAGTCCAATCAAGCTTCTGAATCGATGAATAGAGCGGCAGGATCATGAATGGCAGCAGCGTATAAACAAGCCCGATAAACACCGAGGTCTCGGTATAAAGAATATTAAGAGGCTGATCGATCCATCCCATGTATAAAAGAAATGTATTGATAATGCCGTTTGCCTTGAACAGAATGATCAGTGCATACGTCCTGATCAAAGATGATGTCCAGAATGGAATAATCATTAAAAGAAGTAAAATGCGCCTTATTTTCTCATCAATGCGGGTAAGTATGTAGGCAAACGGATAGCCTACAAGCAAAGTAATTACCGTGGTGCCAAATGCCAGGATAAAAGAATTTTTGCACACCTCAAGAAAAATCGGCGAGAATATCGCCTGGTAGTTCTCGAAAGTGAATGTCCAGCGGATAATCCTGCTGATGTCGTGCTCCAAAAAACTGAACAGTGCTACGAAAAGATACGGCACTATGACAAAAACAGTGATCCAGAGCAGGGTCAAGCCTATGGCAGTGCTTCTGAACCGGCTCTTTTTTACCATCCCTACATCACCACTTCCCAGCCAAAAGGCCAGTTGATGTGCACCCTCTGTCCCTCGCGGAAGACCACATCCTCCTGATCTTCATTGAAGAACTGGGTAACGAATATCGTCTCTCCTGCATCAATGGTGATAATTAAATCAACAGTTTTTCCCTTGTAGATAACGTTTTCAATTCTGCCGGCAAGCGCAGGATCAGTGATTGACTCTGCCTCATCGCGAAATACTATAATGTCCTCAGGCCTCAGTAAAACTCTGACATCCTGACCTTCTGAAATATTCTTGCGGTTCTGCACTTCAAAAGACTGACCATGGATACTTACAATTGCGCTTCCGTTGTCTATGCGCAGCACTTTACCTTCAAACACGTTAATCTCACCTACAAATCGGGCCACAAACATGTTTTGAGGTTCTTCATAGATCTCGATCGGTGTCCCGACCTGCTCTATTTTGCCAACATTCATAACCGCTATGCGATCCGACATGCTGATGGCTTCTTCCTGATCATGTGTGACAAACACAAAAGTAATACCGAGCTGCCTGTGGATACGCTTGAGCTCTATCTCCATCTCCTGCCTGAGCCTGTAGTCGAGCGCACTCAAAGGTTCGTCCAGAAGAAGCACCTGCGGCTTATTCACAATAGCCCGCGCCATAGCAACGCGCTGCTGCTGGCCGCCGGAGAGCTGATAAGGCATTCTCTTTTCCAAACCAGCGAGCTTTACAATATCGAGCGCTTCCATGACCTCTCGATCAATATTGTTTTTGTCGTATTTTTTCATCCTGAGGCCAAAAGCGATGTTGTCAAAGATGGTCATGTGAGGGAACAGGGCATAGCTCTGGAATACTGTGTTGACATTTCTCTTGTTGGGCGGGATAGAGTTCATGCGAGAACCGGCCATGCAGATCTCGCCTTCGTCGAGGTTCTCAAAACCAGCAATTAATCTGAGTACTGTGGTTTTGCCGCAGCCGGATGGGCCGAGGAGTGTGAGAAACTCCCCCTGAAATATATCTATATCAAGCGCATTAACAGCAACTACATCACCAAAGCGCTTTGTTACCCCCCGTAAGCTTACAATGGGCAACTTCTCCATCCATACCGCCTCCGTTTGTGATTATAAGCGTCTCTATAATAGTTAAACCTATTTGACAACAGAGATTTTCCTGTAAAAAAACCAGAAGACTTTCCAGTCAAAGAATTTCTCCATTCGCTCTTTTATTTTTTTGTCTCGTGCACCTTCCACATATCATCATCATTGAAACAGCGCTCAGTTTCATCAGGATGCATTGCATCTTTTTCCATATGTCTGCGATCATAGGGCTGGTTCAAGATCTCGTCATAGTATTCGTGCTGTATCATGAGATTCATAATCTGGGATGTTCCTGTCCAGATAAGGGCAAGCCGAATGTCGCGCAGGGCACGTTCGATTGGATATACTTCAGTATACCCTACACCTCCCATAACCTGCATTGCATTGTTCACAACATTCCAGGCAGCCTCTGTTGCAAACCGTTTGGCCTCACTCACGATCCTGCGTTTGTTTTTATAATCTTCATCCACTGATTTTGCAGCCATATAGGTAATTGCACGAGCAGCATCAAGCTGAGTAATGGAATCTGCAACCATGAAGTTAACTGCCTGGAATTTCTTAATCAACTTGCCGAATGCAGCACGCTTATTCGAATACCGCACTGCAAGATCAAGAGCACCCCACACACCAAGACAGCCGGAAGCTGATGTGAGTCTCTCAGGGATCATCATCTGATTAAAGCAAAGAGCACCGCCATGGAGCTCTCCTACCAGGTTTTCTTTGGGCACCTTCACGTTGCGGAATACAAGCCTGCCTGTTCCTCCCCCCCTGCAGCCCAAAAGCCCGTAATGGTACTCAGTCTCTACGCCAGGGCCTTTGTCAACGATGAGCAAACTGATGCGATTGTATTTGTCTGCTTTTTCGTCAAAATTAGTCTTGCAGTAAACAAGGAAGAAATCTGATCCGTCTGCACCTACTACAAAGCGCTTCTGACCATTGACCAGGAAGTGATCACCTTTGAGTTCTGCCCTTGTTGTTGCGCCGAAAAAGTCAGATCCCCCCCTGGGTTCTGTAAGCGCCTCAGCAGCAACGAGCTTTCCTTTGATATACGGCTTCAGATATTTTTCTTTCTGAGCTTCTGTTCCAAATTGGTTAAGCGCCTCACCCACGATAGAAGGCATTACAAAAGCGCATCCCAGGGCCATGCCTAAGCATCCGATCTCTTCATTTGCAGCTACCTCTGCAACCCAGGACATCTCCCGGCCACCTAATTTCTTGGGAAAGCGAATGCCACGAAGATTGCGTGCTGCAAGCTTTTCTACAAATTCTTCTCTTGGATAAACGATCTCGTCCTTGTCCATTTTTCGCAAAAAATCGCTTGATATCTCTTCACGTACAAATTTGCGTGCCTCATCCCTTACTGCCTTTTCTTCAGGCTTTAGTAAAAAGTCGTACATCTTTACCTCCTTTGTACTAAGCTAATGAAACTTCTGTATAACCCTTAATCTCAACTACCACTTTGCATAGTGATCTTCTGCAAAGCCAGGTAGTCCTGCAATTGATATCACTTCGCCGCTGTCTGTCTCAATAGAGCCTTCATATATGCCCATGAGCTGGGTAAAACGCGAGGCAATAAGAAAAGCACTTATCTTTTCTCCCCTGTGTTTTTCAGGGAAAAACGACAGATCAACCTTCTTGTCGAACGAAGTTATATGCCAGGGCTTGAATAGATCCTTGTTGTCAAAGACAAAATTAACTGTATCAACCTTGGTCCTTTTGCCATCAACCATGAAAAAATTCTCGGTAAAGCTCGTCTCGTTCACACCGCAGGAGAGGTTTAATCCAAATGACCGGCTGTCAGGTAGTGTGCCTGAAATCGATGCCCAGTTCCAGCATGTTTTTCTCCGCATATACCCGCATGTCCAGTCAATAGCTGCCATATAGGCTGGCGATGAAATATCAATGGTCTTGCCGCCAAGAACCATCTTGCCGCTGACCTTTATAGGGTTTGTCTTCTCCACATACACCCAATCCCTGTATCCTGCCCTTGTGCATATACGTAGCGGCTTTGCATTTTTCAGGTCCAGATCAAAGTCCAGATCAAGATCCTTTCCTTGCGCCTTTACTTTGCCTGCATCCATATCGATCTTAAATTTTCCCATGCTGAAACGTGCCTTGAGCTTGTCAGGATATGGCTCGATAAAAATATTTTTTAAAGACGGTGCAAGTTTGGATGTCTCTTTCATTTCATTGTTTTTCTTGTCATACACATACAGAAAACCATTTGCAGCATAATGGAGATCAACTACTGCCATACCAATTATGTATTCAGGCCCGATAATACCGACAAACGCAAACTGGTTAGCCTTGATACGTCTCCACCACCTGGGGATCTCCAGGCCCATTGGAGTCTCAAGCGGGTAATCAAGATAATTTATATGATCAATTGGTTCATCGTAGATGCCGAATTTTACGAGCCCCTTTTCATCAACAAGATTTTTCATAGCCCTTCCCCTCATGTTTTAGAATAAATTATTTATATCAGTGTTCAGCAAATTATTCCACCACGTCGCCGAGCCAGAAATTGAGCGCAAGATTCTTAAGCTTGCTCTTCTTGTACGGATGCTTAAGCGCTTTTTGCGCAGCCTTTGTCATGCGCGGATCAATGTTGCTTATGGATAAGACATGCTGATAAGCACTTATTGCAGAGCTGCGCTGTGCCTGCAGATCAAGCGATCTCCCAATCCAGAGCCAGGCAAGCGCTTTCTTATAATTTGTGCACTTTAGATTTACAGATTTTCTCAAATACTCTTCGCCTTCCTTGTATTTTCCAATCTGCAAGCAGACAATACCTGCAACCTGATAATAGTAAATCTCATTGGGATCGCATGAAATGGCCTTATTGAGATATTCAATGGCACTGTGAAAATCGCCATCGAGAAAATGCTTATCTGTAGCAAGAACATAATTGCGAAGCCCCTGGTACATATCAGAATTATTATGGGGAGACTCAATATCAGGAACATCAGCAGCAAGATTTTCATCAAACCCGACCTCAAAATGAAATCCCCGATAAACAGTGTTGCATGCAGGAGCTAAACCGGAAGCCATCCAGAAGGTTTTATCCGTGCTATCCGTAATAAAGCTCATCACATTGGTGATCTGGGTAATGACATTTCCGGTGCTTCTGGTTGACTTGTTAAGATAATCATAATGATCACCCAGCATGTCTACGCCAAGCTTTGGATCGATCTTTCCGGAATGTTCCCTTAAAAGCTCTTTCATGCGGGACTGACGTGCAACAAAATTGTTCATCATGGATGGGTTCACATCTAGCTCATCCTTGATCGCCTCAGGATTTTCATTGAGATTTCCGCAGCCCCAACTACCGTCTTTCATAAAATAAATATGATTGTGATTAGCTGACATCTCAATAACCGCACCCTTACCGTGTTTGTCCATTATGATATGTTTCCATCCTACCTGGCTGTGTATCTTTTTAAGTATCACAAGCGCCTCATCAGTATCCTTTGCATACTGGAGCACACGACGTCCTATGGCTATGAGCGGCATGGCCTTGGGTGATACATCTTTAGTCAGAATAGTATGGCAGGTAAAGGAGAGACCATGCTCGTTCATTGCGCCAAGACTTGCAGAATGGATACCTGCACTAGCGAAGATAATATAGCGATATCCATCATTCGGCTCACAGCCTATCAGGGTGTGGTATGGGTCCCAGTAACCCATGCCGTCATAATCCTTGTTATGTCCCATGAGTGCATGGCCGTTACTCGTTGCCTTTCCTGACGCCATAAAGCTGGTGCAACCCAAAAGGGGCTTGCGCCAATAATCTTTTTTATGTCCAAAATTCTTTGCAGCCAGAAACTGTAGCAGATCAGGAGTGCTTATTACTTTTTCCATTGTTTTATCATCCATTTGCAACGCATCTTTAATGCCAAAAAATACTGCTGCATCCTCGGGCTGCAAAGAACCAGCAAGCGGTCTCAAATAGGCTTTCCCAACAACAAACTTTGCAATGGCATAAAGCCATGAAGGCGAGCCAAAAGGACTGTGCTCTACGGTCTTGTCTATATATCTTGGAAAAAAGGCCATTGAGCCTTTTAAAATTTCTTCTCCGAGCAATTTAG
>JAGVNP010000199.1 GCA_020053185.1 Deltaproteobacteria bacterium
TCTAAAGCAAAAACCACGTCATATATTTTCTTTTTCAGATCACTGGTGTCTCTTCTAGTGCAGAAGACAGATACTGTCAACAAGATAATATATTTTTGTCAAATCCAGTAGCCAGAATTCCGGAGTCAGAATGAAAAGAGGCCCTGCCAAGGCATATCCTGCTTCTATTCTGGATTCTTGCTCCTGACTACTGACTGCCGAGTAATTACTATATGTTAGCAAGGTTAATCAATGTGGGGTCTTGCTCTATCATATTTAGACAATCTGCATTTAGCTTGTCACCTGTCACGCTCAACTGGTAATATATGCATAAGATTTTATGTATTTTTTTATTTTTTAGTGTTGGAGGGAGAAATCATATGAAGATAAAAGAGCATCCTTTAATCAAAGAAGGCAAGATAATGCTTGTTGCCGGGGTCTATGATGTGCTCTCGGCAAAGATTGCACAGAAAGCTGGATTTTCTGCGGTTGTGTTGACAGGCTATGGAGTGTCAGCGAGCTATCTGGGGGAGCCTGATTTCGGACTCTTAACCCAGACCGAGATCCTTGATAATGCACGCCGGGTGGTCCAGGCAACTAATCTGATTGTCACGGTAGATGCAGACACAGGCTATGGAGGGCCGTTAAATGTGCAGCGCATGACGCGCGAGCTTATAAAGATGGGTGCGTTCGGCATGATACTTGAGGATCAGAAATGGCCAAAGCGCTGCGGCCATATGAGAGGCAAAGAAGTGATTGATGCACAAGAGCATGCACTAAAGATACGGGCTGCAAAGGATGCGGCAGGTTCTGCGCCGTTTCTGATCACTGCCCGTACCGATGCTATTGCAACACACGGCCTGGATGAGGCGATCAGGCGGGCAAAACTCTACAAGGACGCCGGAGCTGACGTGTTGTTTGTAGAGGCGCCGCAGACGAAAGATGTCTTGAAGAGGATCGGGAAAGAGGTTCCTCATCCCTTGACAGTAAATATGATCGAGGGCGGATTAACGCCGCTTTTAAGCCTGGAAGAGATTTATGAGCTGGGCTTTTCCATTGTAGGCTATGTGCTCACCGGGCTTTTTGCAGCAGCCCAGGCGCTTGAAAAAGCATACAGGACATTGCGGATTGAAGGAACCAGCACATCAATGAATAAAGACATGATGGGTTTTAATGACTTCACCAATATTATCGGACTTGAAAAACGCTATCAGGAAGATGAGAAATACAAGATAGAAAAGTGATGAGACCTTTGTATAATGCAAATCTTGTCTTTGCGAGCACGTTCGCTTCGCTCAGTATAAACTCCGCGAAGCAAGCTGACACGAAGTGTCATTCTGAGCCCAAAGGGCGAAGAATCTTATTAAGATCCTTCGGGCATCGCCCTCAGGATGACTGTTGCACAGTCAGATTGCCATCCTTCACTTCGTTCAGGACAGGCTAGCTTACGCTCCTCGCAATGACCGAAAGGTGGTTGTGCAAAGGTCTCATGATATTGAAATATCATTAAGGGAGGGTTTTTATGTCAATAGGTGTTGCAATCTTAATAGCTATTATCGCCACATCGCTTATGAACGTGGGTCTTGCATTTCAGAAAAAACAGGCATCAGAGATGCCAAAGATCGATGTGGACAGCAAGGCAGCTGCAAAGGCTTTTGTGAAGAATAGAACATGGCGGTTGGGTCTTGCCGGTATGCTCGTTGGCTTTGGCATATATGCATGGGTTGCCGGAGAGGCACCGATATCGATAATCCAGCCAACGCTTGGCATGGGGCTTGTTGTGCTTGCCTGTTTTTCGGTTTTTTATCTTCATGAAAAACTAAAGCCAATAGAGTGGGCTGCTGTGGTTGGAATGATGATTGGACTGATACTGCTCGGATTGAGTGCAGCAGGAGAACATTCTGAGGGGGAGTTAAAAATAGGGGTGCTTGTGATAATCACGATTTTCGTACTCTGCATTGTAGGGATTGCCTACCTTGCACGAAAATGGCTTAAGCAAAAAGAGGTGAGCCTTGAGTGGCTGCTCGGTGTTATTACCGGTCTTTTTATTGGCCTCGGTGCGCTTTATCTCAAGGCATCATGGAATGCAAGTGATGCGGGAAACCATGTACTTGCGTATGCGGTTTTCGTCCCTGCCACGGCTGTATTTTTTATTAGTGGGATTGCCATCATGCAGAGCGGATTTCAGCATGGCACTGCAATGATCGTGGTTGCTCTGGAGGCAGTGGTGAATAAAATTGTTGCCATCATTGGCGGAATGATAAGCCTTGGAGAATATCTGCCCGAAGACCCTAAACTAGCTACTTTACGGATTTTAGCATTTGTTCTTCTTTTAGGTGGAAGCGGTGTGCTTTCCAAGTTCGGAAAAAAGGAATAGAAGAAATAGATAAAAGTATTTGTTAAAAGGGCTGTTTACCACTCTTCAGGTAAACAGCCCTTTGGTTTAATTATACTTCTTTAATCTTTTGGCGGCCGCAAATATTTCTTACATACTTCAGGAAGAATCACGGTTTCGTTTGACCGTATATTATCGCCAACACGGACTTTGATAGGGTTGTCCATGTATTTCATGTAATCTTTTTCATCGCCAGGCTTATACGATGGGATCGTATACATTTCGATAAACACCACATATTTTCCTGCCCTGACATTGGTGATATCCCATTCCTGCCATATGCATCCATAAGTGCCGGGTTCGCTCTCTGGCAAATCCTTCAGTGTTTCATCATCAATGATCCCGAATTTGATCTTGATTTTTTCCTTTAAGAGCTCTGGCGTAAAGATGGTTCTCTGCATTGCAGTCTGGCAAGGTCCGGTCATGATCCTCCACTTATCAACAGCAGGATTAAAATTGAGTTCGCCGTCATCCATCTTTCCGTCAACCAAAAATCCCTGCGGATTTTCTGAATTAAAAACCTTTGATCCAATGACATTACGATTATAGTCAACGCCTACCCAGACCTTTACAGATGAGGCAATTGTATCGAGTTTGAAGGGGATCTCAATTATAACAGGCATAGGGCTGAGGGTCCGGTAATCAACGTCATCTATAATACCGCGGGCAACCTTTCCCCCGCCTATCCACTTTGGCCCCTCGAAATACTCTTCAGACCGTTTCAGCATACGGATCGGGCCGATTTGGTATGCAAGGATATCACTCTTCATGCTTTCTTCTGTGATTTTGAGTTTAAGCGAGCCAAAGAGTAGTTTGATTGTGATTCGTGATTTTACCCGGTCAAGGAAGTTCTTTTCATTTCCGCCTCCACCTTTTGGACTCCACCATCCTGTTGTAAATACAGAGTGTCTGCCATCTTTAATAATGCTTTTACTTGCACGATAATCACTCCATGTAACCCCGGTGTCGTAGTTAAAGTGCATATAATCAGGTTTTAATGACCTGGCAGGCACATTGCTGGCAAAATACAGCAGGTAACACCATCCTTTGTTGTTGTTTATAGGATCAATGACTTCGATTTCACTTCCTGCACTTGCCCCTGCAACCCATGCATCTTTTGAAACACGATCGCCAGTGTCGTCGGCCATGAAGGTCAGCACATCCCATGTATCCAGTTTGCCGTTACCCATCTCTGTGTTGAGCAGCTTGCCGGATGTAAAGATATAATCACCATTATTGCCGGTCATCTCATCTATTTGATAGCGGATAGGCTCCAATGTTCCATTGTTGTACGCATACAGACGCAGGTTTGAAATCGGTTTACCAATCACCTCGCTTGCCAGTTCGCCTTTCATAACCACCGGATCAACCCAGCGGTCAATTGTTTTTTTTGCCAGCACTGCGTCAGCAGCAAAGATGATACTGGAAAACATGAGCGTGGTGATACAAAGAACTATTGCCGAAGATTTTATTTTCATAGTGGCCTCCTTTTAGTTCAATTATTACATTAAAATTTGATTTATTGTTTTATTGTTTATTTATATAACAGATGTTTAAAATTGTAAATACCACAATCCCCAAAAGTTTGATAGAATAGAAGCCGATAAAGCATAATAAGGAAAAATATGAAGCATTTATGGATAGGTGATAATCCCAAGCTTGAGGCAATAGCTGAGGGAGAAGAAAGGCTTCCCTGTGCTATCATAACCCACCCACACCCGCTCTATGGCGGAAATATGTATAACAATGTGGTTGAAGCCGCAAAGAATGCTGCCCTGGCAAACGGATACAAAGCACTTCGGTTTAATTTTCGTGGAACCGGTCAAAGTGAGGGTATCCATGAGGACGGTCGGGGTGAGGTGGAAGACCTTGATACAGTAGTAAAATATGCAGGAAATGTTTCTCTGATCATCGGATACTCGTTTGGCGCATGGATCGCAGCCAAATATATCAAAGACAATCAAATGCCCTGCATACTTATTTCACCGCCCAATATGATGTTCGGTTTTTCTTCGCTCAAAGGGCTTGATGTGTGGGCAATAGCAGGAGAAAACGATCAGTTCTGCAAGCAGGAGGTTCTGACTGATATTTTAGAAAAAGACAGGATTACAATTTGCCGTGGGGCTGACCATTTCTGGTCTGGATGGGAGACGTTTTTACAGGATATCCTCTCTGATATCTTTACGCAGATGAAAGGTTAATACAGAAGAGTGAAAAACCGAACGTACCCCCTTATTGTCATTGCGAAGGAACAAAGTGACTGAAGCAATCTCATGAATAAACAATATTATGTGTATATAATGACGAATAAAGCAAATACAGTGCTCTATACCGGTGTTACAGGAGATTTACTGAAACGAATATATGAGCACAAACAGAAGTTTGTGGAAGGGTTTACAAAAAGATATAATGTCAACAAGCTGGTTTATTATGAAATATTTAATGATCCAGGGAATGCCATTACGCGATAGAAAAAAATAAAGGCAGGGCCAAGGAAAAGAAAAATCGAGCTAATTGAAAGCAAAAATCCAGAGTGGAGGGATTTATATGCTGAGATTTTTGCATAATACCCGCATTGTCATTGCGAACGAAGTGAAGCAATCTTGCAAACCATTAACATTTCAGGAGATCGCCATCCTTAACTTCTTTCAGGACAGGCTCAAGCTTACGCTCCTCGCGATGACAAAAACAATTATGCAAAGATCTAGTAACGAGCTATGGGATTGCCACGGGCTAAAGCCCTCGCAATGACTTTGTCAAGGCATTATAAACGAAGA
>JAGVNP010000003.1 GCA_020053185.1 Deltaproteobacteria bacterium
CTCGATATCAAAAACGGTTTTATGAAAAATATTACCTGTTATAAAGTCACATCAGGAAAAATCACTACCATCATAAAAGCAAAAAGCGCCATTTGGAACAACACAGCAGATTCAGAAAAATGGGTTGCTAAAAATATTACCGTAACTTCATTTACTGAAGGGAATATGACCTTCCAAAAGGCAGACATAGGCGATCTCGCGCTTTTTAAGCCGCCAGACTCTCTGGCAATGGCTTCTCCGCGGCCGGATCTACTTACGATTAAAGAGCTGGGACAATATATAGATCGACTAAGGGAAGACAAAATCCGCTCGCTGTCTGTCGAAACACAATTTCACGGAAGGATCAGCTTTGCTCTCGCACCCTTTATAATGACCCTTTTAGTAGTACCATTCGGCATGAGATTTCCCCGGACAGGCGGCATAGCACGTGGAATAGTCTCAGGTCTCATACTCGGTCTTGCTTACTGGGGATTTCATTCAGGAATGCTTAATCTCGGCGCTGCAGGACATCTCACGCCTATACTTGCCGCATGGACAGCAAATGCAATCTCGATAATCCTCGGAATAATTCTCATTTATGAACGAAAAGGGATCTATGGCTGATGTTGTGTTTGTCGATAGTTGTCCGTTGTCCGTGGTTTAAGCCAAAAAATCAAACAACTTAAGAGTAGATAGTCATAAAAAGGCTGCCGGGGTATTGTCCCAGCCTAACTATAGAGAAAAGAAGCGCGGCCAATGGTATGATAAAGTATGGAGATGTTCTCGGGCAACTAACTACTAACAACGGACTACGGACACTATTTATTTTTTTTGCTTGATCAAGGCCCCTGTTTTCGATATTTCATATAGGTTCATGAAATTCTACTGAGATCTAGAAGAAGGAGACTTGTATGGGAAAAAAATATGTATATCTTTTTGGAGGAAGAAACACAAAAGCTGATGGCAAGGCTGAAATGAAAGCCCTGCTTGGTGGAAAAGGCGCAAACCTGGCAGAGATGACCAATCTCGGGATACCTGTACCTCCAGGATTCACCATTTCTACTGAAATATGCAACATTTACTACAAGACAAACAAAATCCCAAAAGAAGTTAAACAACAAGTTACGGATGCACTCAAAAAAGTAGAGAAGGTTATGGGTCTGAAATTTGGAGACTCGAATGCTCCGCTCCTCTTTTCTGTCCGTTCCGGTGCAAGGGCATCCATGCCAGGCATGATGGATACTGTGCTTAATCTAGGGCTCAATGATGAGACAGCCAAGGGCCTGATAAAACTAAGCGGAAATGAGCGCTTTGTCTATGACTGCTACCGCCGCTTTATTCAGATGTACGGCGATGTTGTTATGAATGCCAATTCCGATGCACTCGAACACGAGCTCTCAATTCTCAAAGAAAAAAGAGGAGTAAAATTCGATGCAGATCTCTCTGCTGCGGACTTAAAGACCCTCACTTATCTATTAAAAGACAAAGTAGAAGCACTCACTGGCAAGAAATTCCCCTCTGATCCCATGGCACAGCTCTGGGGTGCGATAGAAGCAGTGTTCAATTCATGGAACACGCCGCGAGCTATTACCTACCGCAAGCTCAACAGCATCCCTGATGACTGGGGCACTGCAGTAAATGTGCAATCCATGGTGTTTGGTAATATGGGTGATGATTCTGCCACAGGCGTTGCATTCACGCGAGACCCTGCAACAGGAGAAAAACTCTTCTTTGGCGAATTTTTGCAGAATGCACAGGGCGAAGATGTAGTTGCAGGCATCCGCACTCCGATGCCCATCAACAAAAAGGGTAAGAAAAATCCATCTCATGTATCCATGGAAGAAGCCCTGCCAAAACAATACAAGCAGCTCGTGGATATATATACCAAACTGGAAAAACACTACCGCGATATGCAGGATATCGAGTTCACAGTACAGCAGAAAAATTTATGGATGCTTCAGACCAGAACAGGAAAACGCACTGCTGCATCAGCAGTAAAGATCGCAGTGGACATGGTAAAGGAAAAACTCATTACAAAACAGGAGGCAGTGCTCAGGGTAGACCCTTACCAGATCGATCAGCTTCTCCACCCCATGATTGACCCGAAATTCAAGAAGACAGTTATTGCAAAAGGCCTTCCAGCCTCACCCGGAGCTGCCGTAGGAATGGTGGTATTTAGTGCAGAACAAGCAGAGGAATGGACAGTGCAGAAGAAAAAGGTGATCCTTGTAAGAACCGAGACCTCGCCAGAAGACATACACGGCATGAGCGTTGCAGAGGGAATTCTCACTGCACGTGGTGGCATGACCTCTCATGCAGCAGTTGTGGCAAGAGGCATGGGAAAGTGCTGCGTTGCAGGCTGTTCTGATCTCAAGATCGACTATGCAAATGAGATCTGCATAATGAAAGACATGGTGATCAAAAAAGGTGATTATATCACCTTAGACGGTTCCACTGGCGAAGTTATATTCGGCATATGTCCCACGGTTACCCCTTCTCTTTCCGGCGCATTTGGAACACTCATGGTCTGGGCTGACAGTTTCAGAAAACTCGGCATTCGAACCAATGCTGACACGCCAAAAGATGCAACGGTGGCGCGGGGTTTTGGCGCAGAAGGTATTGGTCTGTGCAGAACCGAGCACATGTTCTTTGAAGGAAACCGCATCTTAGCAGTGCGTGAAATGATACTTGCAGACACTGTGGAGGAAAGACGGAAAGCTCTCGCAAAGATCTTGCCAATGCAGAAAGATGATTTTATCGGGATATTCGAAGCAATGCGCGGACTGCCTGTGACCATACGGCTGCTTGATCCTCCTTTGCACGAGTTCCTGCCCAATACAGAAAACGAGCTAAAAGAAGTGGCAGATTCTCTTCATACACCTATTGAGACCGTGCGTTCAAAGAGAGACTCTCTGCATGAGGCAAATCCAATGCTTGGTCATAGGGGCTGCAGGCTCGGCATCACATTCCCTGAAATCTATGAGATGCAGGTGCAGGCAATAATGGAAGCTGCCTGCGAAGTCGCAAAGAAAAAAATCAAGGTCGAGCCTGAGATCATGATCCCGCTTGTGGGCCATGTAAAGGAGCTTGCTATCCTGAGGGAAATGACTGTTCGAATCGCAGAAAAAACCATGAAAGCATATAAAGCCAAAATTAAATACAAGATAGGAACCATGATAGAGCTTCCCAGGGCTGCCCTCACTGCAAACGAGATCGCTCAGGAAGCAGAATTCTTCTCATTCGGCACCAATGACCTTACACAGACCACGTTCGGCCTGTCCAGGGACGATGCAGGCAAGTTCCTGCCAGCATATGTAGACCGGAAGATTTTAAAGACTGATCCGTTTGTCGCGATCGATCAGGATGGCGTTGGCCAGCTCATAGAGATGGGTGTTGTCAAAGGCAGAAAAACCAGACCAAACCTGAAAGTCGGAATATGCGGCGAGCATGGCGGAGAACCTTCTTCTGTGGAATTCTGCC
>JAGVNP010000066.1 GCA_020053185.1 Deltaproteobacteria bacterium
AGGATTGCTGAACAGATCTGTAATATAGATATTCCCATCACGGGTGCAATTGAACGCAATAAGTCTTCCATCAGGTGAAAACGCAGGAGACTCATCGCCTTTATTTGTTCCGCTTAACACTTTCATTTGTGATCCATCCGGCCGGATGATGGCGATGTGGAAGATGCTGTCTGCAGTCCTATGAGAAAAGGCTATCCATTCTCCGGTGGGGGAAAACACAGGCTCGCTGTTGTATTTTCCCTGAAAGGTAATTCTCCTTATTTTTTCTGTTGTAAGGTCTTTTATATATATCTGGGGAGTTCCTCCGCGATCGGAACAGAATGCAAGTTTTTTTCCGTCCGGAGAGAAGTTTGGCGATGTATCTGTTGCCCAATGCTCGATTAGGCGGACAGGATTACCAGCAGTCATGGAGAGCATATATATATCCGCATTTCCATCCTTGGAGAGGGTGCAAGCAATATGTTCTCCGTCCGGGTGGAATGCCGGGCTGGTATTCAATCCATTGTAGGTGGAGAGCGGGGTTACTTCCATTGATTTAAGATCAAGCGTATAAAGATCGGGGTTATCCCTTTTGTAGGAAAGAAAGGCAAGATATCTTCCGGATGGAGACCATGCAGGGTTTAATATCAGATCGCCAAGGCCTTTGATGCCACGATTGCCAGTGCCGTCCGGATATAAAATGTGAATGGATTTTTTACCTCCCTGCTCGGCAATGCAGGCAATCCTTGTAGAAAATATACCCTGTAGTCCGAATGATTTTGTTAACAGATCGTCCATGAAAGTATGCACTGCGATATACATAGCTCCGCTAGAGGTTTTATAGGTTTTGTGAATCAGAGGTCTTTGGTCAGGGGGACGTATTACCTGGATGTCTAATATTTCTGTGTCCTGTCTTTTCTCTACACTTCCAGTAATGATGAACTCTGCACCAAGTGAAGCCCAGGCATCAATAGTCTCTGGTTGTATTTCGGAAATGGGTCCTGGCGTTATATATGTCTTTGGATCAATGAGTGTGAAAATTCCCGAGATATCCATGTTTTTTTCCAGCAGACTCCATGTTGAAGAGGCCAGATCAGGGGGGCCGTCAAGGGAAGGCATGGCTATATTGAATTTTGAAAAACCTGGAGTGCTTATGTCGATGTGTATTTTTGCAGAGTTTAAGGGAACGGCAAATACGGTAATTAGAAAAAACAAAAAAATAATAATTTTTTTAAATTCCATTCTATCTGAGCTCCTCCGAGGTAAAGGTGATTACGATATCGAGTGTACGGGCATCTTCTATTAGTAGTGAGGGAGGGGCTGGCAAGCGTTCTACGCTGTTTAATGCTGCCAAAATTGATGAATCAAAAGATGTGTTTCCGGATGATGAAATCATCTTTTTGTCCACTATCTCGCCATTTTTCACTATGCTCATCATGTAAGTTGATTTTAAAGTTTTTCTTGAAAAAGCTACTTCCGGAGGGGTTTTCCAATGACGTCTGATAATCTCCTTTACCTTGGCTTTATAGATGCCTATCTGCTTGTCCTGGGTTTTGCTGCTTCCGCCTTTGCCTGAAGGTTTTGATGTAGATAGTGTGTCTGTGGAAGTTTTTGTGGTGTTCTCGGTTTTTTTGTCAAAAGATTTGATAATCGACGAGGAATAGTCGGATCTGGAAGTTGATTCGGTTTTTGGCGGCTCTATTTTTCCAAGAGAAAAATCAGAGATCTTTTCCTGAGCGGAAATTTCCTTTGTTGCATCAGGAAGCTCTTTTGCTTTTTCGCTGTTTTCTCTAATAATTTTTTGCCATGGCTGAGAGTTTCCAATAGCTGAGGCCATGTCCTCTTCTGACACAATAGAAACTTCATAAATGCTACCGAGCATCAAGCCACCATCTGAATCAAAGGGATTGATATCTATGAGTATAAAAAAGAGCGAAAGATGTAATAATAGTGATATTGTTATGAACTTTGCAAAACGAGTCATCTTTTTTGTGTGATGAGCGGAGGCTGTGTTACGAGCCCGACTTTTGTCAGTCCAGCTTTTCGTATTTCGCCAAGGATTTTTACCACATACCCGTATGAGACTTCCTTGTCTGCCTGGAGATATACGTTCTCAATATTCTGCTCACTTTTCATCTGGGATAAGAGAAGGGATAATCTTGATTCATCCACGGGTGTCCCGTTTATCTCGATAATGCCGTTTTTGTGTATAGAAGTAGTAATGTCGCTTGTTTCAGAAGGCAAGGCTTTGCCTTCTATTTGAGGGAGATTGATCGGAAGACCTTCTTTCATCATGGGTGCTGCAACCATGAAGATGATCAGAAGCACCAGCATTACATCCACAAGCGGAGTTACATTTATTCCTGATACAAGGCGGGACTTTCTATTTATCGCCATGGATTGTTTCTCTCCTTATCAGATTCATAAAATCTACCTGGAATGTTTCCATCTGATTTTCAATATAACCCATGATCCCGTTGAAATAATTATAGAAGAGCACTGCGGGTATGGCAACAAAAAGGCCGGCGGCAGTCGCGATCAAAGCTTCAGATATGCCTGGTGCTACAGTAGCAAGGTTCGCAGACCCGGCAAGTCCGATCTCTCTGAAAGAGTCCATGATGCCCCATACTGTTCCGAGCAGGCCGATAAATGGACTTGCATTGCTTATGCTGGCGAGAAATCCAAGGCCCACTGAAAGTTTTGCATCCTGCTGTATTTTTGATGAAATGACCTTTGTCTCAACATTACTGAGGATGCTCACGGAAATATTAGGATCTTTGTCAATAATCCGATTGAGTTCTTTTGTTCCGTCCGAGAGAATGGTTTTTGCAGGAGAGGGTTCAAAAATATTCATTTTGCGAGAGATTTCCTCAAGGCTGGCGCCTTTGTCCAGGATATCGAGCAGTATTTGGTTGTTTGTTTTTGCAGCAGATAATTCCCGCCATTTGAAGATGATGATAGCCCATGAAATCACTGAAAATATAAAGAGTATGAGGAGTACGAGCTTTACCAGCGGGTCGGAATCTATAATCATGGCACCTACATTTCCTCTGAACTGAGAGGGTGCAGCATATGCAGTGGCTACAAAAGGGTTCATTTATACCTCCTCGTTATTGGTTCTTGAAAAATGATTTTTACCCGAATTTTCATAATAACGTACTATAATATTTTGCTTATCTTTTAGGTAGGTAGATGATGATTTTATCATAGAATTTTCCAGTTTTCCCTTTGTTAAATTACTATTGACTTGAAGGGGTATATACTATATATGGCAGAAAGTGTCAAATGGTGTCATTTGCTCCATTGAAAAGGGGTAAAAAAAGTGTTTAAAGGGCATTACATAAACGTAATAAGTGAAAAGGGTCGGGTGAGCATCCCTTCCAGGTTTCGGGAGCTCATGGAAAGAAGAGGAGCTGACCGTCTAATTATTACGAAAGGGCTTGACCGCTGTTTGGTCGCCTTCACGCCTGATGAGTGGGAGAGGTTGGAAGAAAAGGCGAGACATCTCTCCATGGTAAAGATGTCTGACATTATATTTAAAAGGCAGGTAATAGGGTCTGCGGAAGAATGCCAAATAGATTCCCAGGGAAGGATCTTGATCCCAGGAGCTCTTCGTGAATACGGGGGCTTGAAGAAAAAATGTTTGTTTTTGGGTGTTACTGACCGTTTTGAGATTTGGGATCAGGATACATACAATGAGTTCATGCAAGCAGCACTCAAGGATCATGGAGATCTGAGAAAAGAGCTTGCAGAGCTGGGGTTATAGGCCGTGAGTGCCGCTCATGTGCCAGTTCTCCTCAAAGAGGTGATTGAAGTTATTGCTCCGGCAAGCGGAAAAAGATATTTCGACGGTACTTTGGGGGGAGGTGGTCATGCAAGCGCTATATTGGATAAGAGTTCCCCTGAAGGATTTCTTGCAGGAACCGATCTCGACAAAGAATCACTATTAAATATCTCAAAAAAATTCTCAACCTATGGCAATAGGGTATATCTGTTTGATCAGAGCTACACCGCAATTGATACTGTCTGTAACTTATTAGGGTGGGAAGCTCTTGACGGTATTATTTTAGATCTGGGAATTTCAACTATTGCCCTTGATGATCCTGATCGGGGATTTTCTTTTCTGCACGAAGGACCTCTTGATATGAGGTTTTCTTCTGACAACTCTCTTGATGCATATAAGGTGGTAAATACCTATGAGGCTGGGCAACTGGTCCGTATCCTGTACTCTTATGGAGAGGAAAGATTTGCCCCGAGAATTGCAAAAGCCATTACGAATGCACGGCCCATAAAGACCACGACAGAACTTGCGGGTGTTGTCAGTTCTGCCATTCCGCGGCGGTTCTGGCCAAAGAATATACACCCTGCGACAAAAACATTTCAGGCCATACGTATCGAGGTTAACAAGGAGCTTTCGAATCTGGAGGAATTTCTCCCTAAAGCAGTAAAGCTTCTTTGTCCGGGTGGTGTGATCGCAATCATCTCTTTCCATTCTCTTGAAGACAGGATCGTAAAACAATTTTTTTCAGGGATCAAAAATTTGCACACACTTAGGGGTTTGCCAATAAGCAATGAAATAGACGGCCCACATCTCGTAAGCATTTTTAAAAAACCTTTGAAACCAGGACCTGATGAGGTTGCGCTCAACCCTAGAGCAAGAAGTGCGCTCTTAAGGGCAGCAAGGAGGGTGTCATAGTCATACAGAACGATAAGAATCTTCTGAAAATAGCGATCTTTTTCATCGCGATATTCACTTTTTGGGGAGTTGTCCAGGTATGGACAAGAATCATGTCAGTGGAGCTCGGATACTCCATATCTGATCAGCAGGCAACAAAGGAAGATCTTCTTGCAGAAAATAAATCATTGAAGGTGGAAATATCCACATTAAAGAGTTCGGGAAGGCTGCAGACAATAGCAAATGATCTGGGATTTCGTACCCCTGAACAGGGACAGGTGATTTACCTATGGCAGGAAGAATAAAAATTGTCTTTTTGAGTTTTATTTTTTTATTGAGTGTGCTTGGTCTGCGGTCTTTTTATCTCCAGGTGATAGGTGATAATGAGATCATTTCCCGTGCATCGAGCAGGTTTAATTATACTGTCGAACTCAGCACCCATCGGGGTACCATTCTTGACCGTAATGAGCATCCCCTTGCGGTAAGTTTGGATGTTAGTTCTATAGCAGCAAATCCACGTCTCATCAAAAATCCCTACTATGAGGCTCTTCGGATCTCCAAAGTTTTGGGTGTTGATAATAAGCTGCTTGCAAGCCGGCTCAAAAGTGAAAAATATTTTGTATGGCTTAAACGTCACGTCACGCCGGAAGAAGTAGAACAGTTGAAAGCTCTGAACATAAATGGCATTGGTTTTTATAAGGAATCAAAACGTTTTTATCCTGAACGTGATGCCATGGCAAATCTCCTGGGTTTTGTTGGCATGGAAGGTTCCGGACTTGAAGGCCTCGAGCTTTTTTATAATAACATGTTAAGGGGTATTTCAAGGCATGTAATAGCCCAAAGAGATGGTCTTGGACGTACAATCTATGCAAGGGGAGTGTCACCGGAAACTGCATGTGAGGGTTACAATCTTCGCCTTACAATAGACAGACGAATGCAGTACATTGCTTATGCAGGGCTGGTAGATGCTATAAATAAGCATAATGCAAATTCCGGATTTGTAATTATTACAGATCCGACTACAGGCGCCATATATGCGATGGCATCATATCCAAGCTTTGATCCGAACAAAGGTGCATATAAAAATCTTTTCGGCCATAAGAACAAAGCAGTGGTCGATACCTTTGAGCCCGGCTCTGTAATGAAGCCTTTTTTTGTGAGTTGGGGGCTTGACAACAATCTCTTCCGGTCAAGTGACTCTGTATTTTGCGAGAATGGAAAACTTTCATTCCACCATGTTACAATTCATGATCATGAAAAATACGGATGGCTTACAGTGAGTAATGTGGTGAAGTACAGCAGTAATATTGGCATGGTAAAGCTCACCTCCAATATTGGGCCTCACAGCCTTTATGAGTGCATGAGAACTTTTGGGTTCGGATCACCAACAGGCCTGGATTTTTCAGGAGAAGTAAGAGGTATCGTGCGCAATCCTGAAAAGTGGACAGAAGTAGATACCGCGAATGTCTCTTTTGGTCAGGGATTCAATGTTACAGGTGTTCAGCTGATCTCTGCGTTCAATGCAATGGTGAACGGAGGGTTGCTTGTAAAGCCGCATTTGATAGATTCTATCCTTGATGCAAAGGGTCGCGTAATTCACAGCTATAAACCCTCTATTGTAAGAAGGGTTATATCTCCTGAGGCATCTCAGCAGATTGTTGATATAATGAAGACGGTAGTTGAAAGCGGGGGAACAGGCACTGCTGCATCAATGGACGCATATAAAGTTTTTGGAAAGACAGGCACAGCACAGAAGATAGATCCTATAACAGGAACTTATTCTCATGGTGCGTACCTGACTACGTTTATCGGTGGTGTAATGGATGCCAATGATAAGCCTGTAATGACTGTGCTTGTGTGCATTGATGAGCCGTATCCCTTCTATTATGCAAGTCAGGTTGCATGTCCGTTATTTAAAGATATCAGTTCAAAGTGCACAAATGTAATGAACGTAGTTCCTTTAATTAAACTGGCCCAGAAAGTATAGGGCATGGAGGTGTCTGATCTGAAAGATATCTTGCCAGGGTGCATAATCGAAGGCAAGGAAAGAAGCCTGGGATATCCAAGGATTGACTCGAGAAGCGTAAAAAACGGAGATACGTTTATTGCAGTAAAAGGGTCGGATGCTGATGGTCATAAATTTATTCCTGATGCAATAAAAAACGGGGCCCATGTTGTCATATGTAATAAGGAATTTTTTACAACAAAGAATGTTTTTCCAGCAGTTACGTTTGTCAAGGTAGATGACACAAAAAAAGCATTGAATGCATTACTTCCCCTTTGTTATCCCGGGGTAAAAGATATAACATTAATAGGCATTACCGGCACAAGCGGGAAGACAACAATTACATACATCATGGAAGCGATATTGAAATCGACGGGCAAGACTCCTGGTGTTATCGGAACAATAGAGACAAGATATAAAACGCATGTAATACCGGCTGTTCTTACTACCCCTTCTCCTGTGGATCTTTTCGAGACCCTTCAGGTCATGAGAAAGGCAGGTGTGGATACATGCGTAATGGAGGTTTCATCACATGCCCTCCACCAGGACAGGATAAGTCCTCTTAAATTCGATTACGCGGTATTCATAAATCTGTCTCAGGATCATCTCGATTACCACAAGGACATGGAGTCATACTTTCTTTCAAAAAGAAAACTTTTTACACATTATGTTGGAGGCAAAGCAATTATAAATATTGATGATCCTTACGGGGATCGTCTTGCAAAAGAGATCGACTCTTCAATAACTTTCGGCAGAAAAGATGCTGCTATGGTGAAACTTTGCTCGCTCGATGTTGGTTTTGATGGAATATCCCTTGAGCTGAAAACCCCAAGAGGAATGCTTCATATAAAGAGTCCTCTTTTAGGCGAGGTCCAGGCATACAATATCATGGCCTGTGTGTGTGTAGCTTTGGCTATGGGAATAAAAGACGATGGGATTGTACGCGGCATTTCTTCTCTCAAAAAAGTGCTTGGCCGGGTGGATTTTGTTGAAAATCCATATGATCTCAAGATCCTGGTTGATTATGCCCACAAACCCGAAGCCCTTTCAAAGGCAATAGAAACAGCGCGAGGCCTGACAAAAGGCAAGGTGGTTGTTGTGTTCGGATGCGGCGGAGACAGGGACAGACTAAAGAGGCCAAAGATGGGCCGTATTGCAGTTGATCTGGCTGATCTTGTCATTATCACTTCAGATAATCCAAGGACAGAAGAGCCTAATGCGATTATCAATGAGATACTCTCCGGCATAGAGAAGGGGAAGTCTGTTATCGTAGAACCGGACAGACGCAAGGCGATCATGCAGGGGATAAAATCTATCTCAAAAGATGATTGTCTGCTCATTGCAGGCAAAGGACATGAGCAGTACCAGATAATAGGGACAAAAAAATATCCGTTTGATGATAAAGAAGTTGCGCTTGAGAGCATGAGGGAGATCTTCGGATCATGAAGCTGAAAGTTCAGGACATTATAAATATTGCAAAGGGAAGATTAATCACTGGCGATTCATCAGCAATATTTACAGGGATTTCCACTGACTCAAGAAATATTAAAACTGGAGATCTGTTTATTGCATTGAGCGGCGAGCAGTACAACGGCCACGCATTTGCTTTTGATGCAATCTCAAAGGGTGCGCTGGGTGTGCTTGTAATGGAGGATCTAAAAACATCATCAGGCATTACCATCTTTGTTGATGATACCCTTAAAGCACTCGGTGATATTGCTGCTTACACAAGAAGATGTTTTGATATTCCTGTTTTAGGAATTACCGGATCAAGCGGTAAGACCACGGTAAAAGAACTGTGTGCATCGATTTTATCTCAGATTGGCCCATGCCTGAAGACAGATAAAAACTACAACAATCTTATTGGAGTTCCACTTACCCTCTTTGATTTAGAAAGCAAACATAAGTTTGCAGTTATCGAGATGGGCACTAATATGCCGGGCGAGATTGCGAGGCTCGCTCAAATCGCATACCCGAACATTTCAGTGATAACCAATGTCATCCCAGCCCATCTAAAAGGGCTTGGGAGCATACAAGGGGTTATTGAGGAGAAACAGTCGATATTTGCTCATACAAAACCAGGAGGCGTTGCAGTATTTGGTCCACATCTTGAATACATGGATAAGGTCAAAATCCCATCCGGTTTAGAGACAATCTCGTTTTCCCTTTCCGGAAAAGCAGATGTCATGCTTCACGAGATTATAAAACAAGGTCTTGATGGCACAGAGTTTAAAGTTAATCTTAGAGGCAAGATCAGGCAAGTAAATGTAAAGCTTCCAGGCATTCACAATGTACAGAATGCACTGGCTGCCTGTGCATGTGCTTTGGCTCTTGATATTCCATATGATGCCATAGAACAGGGAATCAGAGATGCACAATTTCCACACATGCGTCTGGAGATTACAGTCTCGGACAGCATCACAATCATCGATGACAGCTATAATGCAAATCCAGGCTCAATGAAGGCAGCGCTTCAGATATTGAAGGATGCAACCCATGCGAACAAAGTTGCAGTGCTTGGGGATATGCTTGAGCTGGGCAATGATGCACCTTACTGGCATGAGCAATTAGGAAAATGGGTGGCTGCATCCAATGTTGGAAAGCTTATCCTTACAGGCGAATTTGCGAAAACGATCGCAGATGCAGCTTTAAGTCAGGGAATGGATGCAGAGTCCGTTTATTTGGTTGAAGATATTGCAGATATAAAAAACATGATCCCTCAAATTTTGGAAAAAGATACTATTGTTCTCGTAAAGGCATCACGAGCGCTTCAACTCGATAGAGTGGTGAACTTTTTAAAGGAGGCTGCGTAATGCTTTATCATATACTTTATCCGTTACACACCTATAACACCATATTTAATGTATTCAAGTACATTACTTTCAGAAGCGTTTATGCAACCATTACTGCATTAATCATATGTTTATTTCTCGGTCCATGGGTAATAAAAAAACTGACCATCTTAAAACTTGGCGAACGTATCAATGAAGATGTTCCGGACCGGCATATGGGAAAATCAGGCACGCCAACAATGGGAGGCATTCTCATAATATCGGCGATAGCCATAGCAACCTTGCTATGGGCGAACCTTGGAAATATCTACATATGGATGTGTTTGATAGTTCTTTTCTCTTATGGC
>JAGVNP010000169.1 GCA_020053185.1 Deltaproteobacteria bacterium
AAAAATTCAAATCAAATCTGCAGAAATTTTTAGGCGCAAAAAAAGGAAATCTCTGCGAGGATTGCACGCGCAGGGTGGATACTAACCCGTTGAGAGTATTTGACTGCAAGGTGGCAACATGCCAGGAAGCGATTGCTGATGCGCCGGTTATTGAAGATTCCCTGTGCGACAAGTGCAAAACCAATTTTGCTGATGTGCAGAAATTCTTAAAGATACTGAACATACCGTATGCAAAAGCGCCGCGTCTTGTCCGTGGGCTTGATTACTATACGCGAACCACGTTTGAGATAAAGGCAGAAGGCCTTGGCAGCCAGAATGCAGTTGCAGGAGGCGGCAGATATGACGGCCTTGTAAAGCAGCTTGGAGGCCCTGATGTAGCGGGTATTGGTTTTGCCTTTGGCCTGGAGCGCACCATCATGATCATGGAGGACAAAAAAGAATCTCCTCTAGGGTGCTTTGTGGTTATGCAGAACGAAACCGTGTATCCGTATGCGATTGAGTTGATAGATGAGATCAGAAAAGCGCAAATACAGGTGCAGGCAGTATTTGAAAAGAGTTTTAAGGCGCAGATGCGGCGGGCTGATAAGCTTGGCTATCCTGTGTGCATTATTATTGGTGAAGATGAAAAGAACAGAGATGCTGTCACGATAAAAGATATGAGATCATCAACTCAGGAGCAGGTGGCCCGGCCGCAGTTGGTAGAAAAGATTCGACAGTTAATTGGAGGGAGCAATTGAAAGCTGGCATGAAGCGGACAAAATACTGCGGTGAAGTCACAAAGGATGATTGCGGAAAAAAGATCACGCTTATGGGATGGGTGCAGAAGCGGCGTGATCTTGGAGGCCTGGTATTTCTTGATCTGCGCGACAGGGCCGGCATATGTCAGATAGTATTTAATCCTGAGACAGATCCTGAGACTCATGCTTTAGCGCAAAAGGTAAAGGCTGAATACTGTATTGCGATAAAAGGTGAAGTAGTTCTCAGGCCAGAGGATATGCGCAATAAAACCATGAATACAGGCGATGTGGAGATTCTGGCTGAAGAGATACATATATTAAATGAAGCAAAGACATTGCCCTTTGTGTTGTCAGAAGAGGTGGAAGTGGGCGAGGCATTGAAACTACAGTACCGCTATCTTGATTTGCGAAAGCCTGGTCTGCAGAACAATATCATTCTTCGTCACAAGGCAGCGCAGTGCGTGCGGACATATCTCAATGATGCGGGTTTTATTGAGGTCGAGACACCAATGCTCACCAAGAGCACGCCTGAAGGCGCGCGCGATTATCTTGTTCCGAGCAGGATATTCCCGGGTCATTTTTTTGCCTTGCCTCAGTCGCCCCAGCTCTTCAAGCAGCTGCTCATGATCTCTGGCTTTGACCGGTACTATCAGATCGTCAAATGCTTTCGCGACGAAGATCTGCGTGCAGACCGGCAGCCGGAATTCACACAGATCGACCTCGAGACTTCATTCCTAGAAATGGATGAGATCCTTGATATTACAGAAGGACTTATTGTTGATATGTTCAAGGAAACAATAGGCGTGGACATGAAGCAACCGTTTTTGCGCATGAGCTACGATGAAGCAATGTCGAGTTATGGCGCAGATAAACCGGATATACGCTTTGACATGAAGCTCTTTGATATCTCTGATATCGTGGCAAAGACTGATTTTGGAGTCTTTTCCTCCACTGTTGCAAACGGCGGCGTGATAAAGGCCATGAACGTAAAAGCCCCAGCCGAACTCAGCAGAAAAGATCTGGATTCGTTTGGTGTATTTGTTGCCACATTTGGCGCAAAAGGCGTTATGTGGGCAAAAATCTCAGATACCGGTTGGCAAAGCTCGTTTGCAAAATTTTTGAGCGACGACCAGAAGAAAAAGATCGAAGAGCGGCTTTCTATAAAGCCTGGCGATACCATGCTCGTGATCGCAGGCAAAAAAGAAATGGTGAATGCAAGCCTTGGTGCATTGCGTCTCCATGTAGCAGAAAAGCTCTCCCTCATACCGGAAAATACGTATGCTCCTCTCTGGGTGATCGGGTTCCCGCTCCTTGAGTGGAATGAAGATGAAAAGAGATTTGTTGCAGTGCATCATCCGTTTACTGCTCCTGCCATCGAGGACATTGATCTGCTCTCAACAGATCCTGCTAAAGTAAAGGCGCAAGCGTACGATATGGTAATCAATGGTCAGGAAGTAGGCGGCGGAAGCGTACGTATCCATAGCAGGGATCTCCAGAAAAAGGTCTTTGACGTGATCGGGCTTGGCGAAGAAGAGGCAAAATATAAATTCGGATTTTTACTTGAGGCATTGGAATATGGAGCACCTCCACATGGCGGTCTTGCTTTTGGCTTTGACAGGCTGGTTGCGCTTCTTACAGGTGCGAAATCCCTGCGGGATGTGATTGCATTCCCAAAGACTCAGAAGGCAGCATGCCCTCTTACCCAGGCTCCATCGTCTGTTGATGACGCGCAGCTTGCAGAATTGGGCATAAAGGTGTTAGATAAATATAAAAATTAATCCTTACAGTACGTAACAGAGAACTTAGAGGTGAAAAGATCATGAAAAAGTTATGTATAGTTTTTATATTGAGTGTATTTGCCCTCACTGGGTGTGCGCATGTGGATGAGAAAGCCAAGCCAGATGCCTCAAAAGAGGTTGTCCAGACCGATAAGGCTAAGACTGAAACGGTGAAGCAAGAGCCGAAGTCCAGCAAAGACGAATCTGAAAAGCAAATTATGGATGAGGCTGCCAAAGAGATCAGGAATGTGATCGCAATATCCAGCTTCAAATATGCACCAAAAGAGTTTTTTGATCTGCTCGTTACTTATCTGGAGATGCAGAACGCATATTTTAAGGGTAATAAAAAGGAACTCAAGACACTTAAAAATCAGTTTTATTCCAAAGTTGAAAACACCCAGGCAATGACAATAGCGGGCAAGGAAGAGTGGCTGAAAAATCTTCAAAAAGAGATCGATATTACCAAGCAGCAGATAGAAAAACAGGAAGGTGGCGAAACTTTTACGGTTTACCCCACCATATACATTGTAAAAAAGGGAGATACGCTTCCGAGCATTTCAGCACGGCATGAGATCTATAATGATTCATACATGTGGCCGCTCATCTACAAGGCAAACAGAGACCAGATCAAAGATCCGAAAAAACTCTACGGCGGTCAGGATTTAAAGATCCCCAGGGATATGAGCACAAAGGATATCATTGATGCCAGACGTGAGGCCGGAGCTCCTGATCCTGAGAAAATTCCCAAAGATTCTTATTCACCCAAGAGGTAAATATGGCACGCTGGGATCATAATAAAAAAGTTTTTATTTCTCTACCAAAAAAGAGTCATCAGGGATCTGATGATGCCCCTAATCTTTACAGGGGTCTGTTCAATTACGCAGAAGTTCCCAAGATCGATTTTGATATGAAGATAATCCCTGTGTCTCCCAGCGATGATATATTTATTACCGACACAACTTTTCGCGATGGACAGCAGTCCATGACCCCGTTTACCATAAGCCAGATCGAGACGCTTTTTGATTTTCTCTACAGGATTGGTGGAAAGGCTGGCCTGATAAGGGCCACAGAATTTTTCCTCTACACCAAGAAGGACAAAGAGGCTGTAGAGATCTGCAGGGCAAAAGGATACGAGTACCCAAAGGTAACCTCATGGATAAGGGCAACAAAAGGAGATCTCAAGCTCGTAAAAGAGATGAAGATCAATGAAACCGGTATTCTCACTTCAGTGTCTGATTATCATATCTATATGAAGCTTGGCATGGACCGGAAAAAAGCAATGGAGTCTTATCTTGGGATCGTCAAAGATACGCTCTCGCTTGGGGTTATTCCAAGATGTCATTTTGAGGATGTTACCAAGGCCGACATCTATGGTTTCTGCGTGCCTTTTGCCATGGAGTTGATGAAGCTTAAGGAAGAGTCCGGCATTGATGTAAAGATAAGGCTCTGCGATACACTCGGCTATGGCATACCGTTCCCGGGCGCTGCACTTCCAAGAGCAGTGGACAAGCTGGTGCGGACAATGACAGATGATGCAGGTGTTCCTGGTCATCTCCTCGAATGGCATGGACATAATGATTTTCACAAAGGACTGGTGAATGCAACCGTGGCATGGCTGCATGGCTGCGCATCAGTGAACTGCGCAATACTCGGTTTTGGCGAGCGCACAGGCAATACTCCGATTGAGGCCATGGTGATAGAATATCTCTCGCTTCGTGGCCCAAAAGAAGGTGTGGATACAAAAGCGATTACCGAGATGGCGCGGTATGTTAATAGCGAGATGGACTATAGAATACCGCCAAACTATCCGTTTGTGGGAGAGAACTTCAATGTGACCAGGGCAGGCGTGCATGCAGACGGGATCTTGAAGGACGAGGAGATATACAATATATTTGATACAACCAAGATCCTTGACCGGCCCATTGAAATAGCCATTACTGACAAATCAGGAAAAGCCGGCATTGCTCATTGGATAAACAGACATTACAACCTGAAACAAGGCGAGATCGATAAAAAGCATCCCGGAATATCCCGCATCTATCAGAGCATTCTCAAAGATTTTGAAGACGGCAGGCCTACATCCATGTCTGATGAAGAGATGGAAAAGCTCACCATGAATTTCATCCCGCAGCTCTTCCTGTCCGGGTTCGATCTCATCAAGAGCGAGGCTGCCGAGTATGCGAGACAGCTGATAGAGCGTGTTCTTGAAAACAAAGAGATGCAGACAATGAGCCCGAAAAAGCAGGAACCCATTATTCTCGAGTTCATCAAAGAATACCGCTTCATCCAGTTTGCATATGTTACTGATCTCAATGGGATCAAGATCACGAAGAACATCACGCAGCCTGAATATAAGGCACAGTTCTCCCACAAGATGGGTGAACATGAGGACTGCTCTGACAGGGAATGGTTTAAGAAGACCCTGGAGGATGCACAGCTCCATGTGAGCGGCATCTGCACATCCAGAATTACCGGCGCCCTTATCATCACCGTATCTGCCCCTATTGTGGATAATGAAGGGGAAATACTCGGGGTGTTTGGAATCGATATACGGTTTGAAGATGTGGTTAAGGTCATCCAGAGCATGTATGAAGCAAGGGGAGCAATGATGAGTCCGATGGAACTCAAAAAATATCAGAAACTTTTATGGGAAGAGATGCACAGGCATAGTTGATGATAAAGAAGGGTTTAAGGATTAAGGTGTAAGGATTACGGAGTAAGGAACAAAGGCACAGAGGCACAAAGACTATAACCTCGCACCTCGTTCCTCGAACCTCAAACCTGACAACTGAAAGCTAATTAATAGGAGTTGATACAGATGGCTGACGGTACGAAGATTGAATTCAAGGAT
>JAGVNP010000238.1 GCA_020053185.1 Deltaproteobacteria bacterium
CTGCACTTCATCTCGGATACACTGCAATCCGCGCCGGAATGTATGATGTGGTGCTTGCTCTAGGTTCTGAAAAGATTACACATGAAAACAAAGCCCTGTCTCTCGGCGCCTATGCCTCGTGCATGGATGTGGAAAACCTTGAAAAACAGTTTAATTTATTTCTTAAGGTAAGCGAGCAGATAAAGGTTAAAATCCCGGAAGGCGAAACACCTCCCGGAGAAGGAAGAAGCATTTTCATGGATGCATATGCAATGGGCGCCAAGTGGCATATGAGCAAATTCGGCTCAACACAGAAGCACCTTGCAACCATATGCGCAAAAAATCATTTCCACGGCTCCTTAAATCCTCTGGCTCAGTATCAGGAGGATATGACAGTTGAACAGGTGCTTGCAGACAGACCGGTTGCCTACCCTCTTACGCGTGCAATGTGCGCTCCTGTGGGCGATGGCGCTGCTGCTGCGATTCTCTGCTCAGCATCGTTCCTCAAAAAATTGAAGAATGCCCGTCCAATAAAAATACTTGCATCTATTCTTGGCTCCGGCACAGAGCGCGATTTGGATGGTATTGATATTGGCGAGCGGCTTTCAAAACAGGCATTCAACATCGCTGGTATGGGGCCAAAAGATATCCATATAGCAGAACTGCACGATGCAACTGCCTATGGCGAGCTGCATCAGACCGAGGTCATGGGTTTCTGTCCTATTGGCGAGGGAGGTCCGTTTGCTGAGACAGGCGCTACAAAACTTGGCGGAAAGATCCCGATCAACACAAGCGGTGGCCTGGAGTGCAGAGGGCACCCAATCGGAGCATCCGGCCTGGCACAGATATATGAAGTTGTGCATCAGCTCAGAGGAGACGCGGGTAAACGCCAGGTCAAAGGCGCAAAGATCGGCCTTACAGAAAATGGCGGCGGCAACCTGGGCGTAGAAGAAGCATCAATGACTATTCATATATTTGAGAAGGTGTAAGAATATACATATAGGCCTTGGCATAATTAGGTTTTGTCATCGCGAGGAGCGTAAGCGACGTGGCGATCTCACAAGTTATGGGATTGCTTCGCTTCGCTCGCAATGACCGAATGGGGATTATGCAAGAGAGGGTTTTATGAAAAATGTATTTATCACCGGTGTATCAGGATATTTCGGATATAAACTTGTGTCTATGTTCGATCAGAAAGATGATGTGGATAACATCATAGGGATCGACATAAAGCCGCCTTCATACACCTCTAAAAAATTAACCTTCATAAAACATGATGTGAGGGATGACATGTTTCCTATACTCTCACATTATCGCATTGATTGGGCCATTCATGCTGCCTATATCCTGCCTCCGATGCATAACAAGAGCCTCATGGAAGATATCAACATCAACGGCACAAAGAATTTTCTTAACTCTTGCGCAAAAGCTAGTATTCCACAGATCATGCAGTGTTCCTCAACCACTGCGTATGGGTTTCATGCAGACAACGACTATCCCTTAACAGAAGATAGCCCTCTTCGAGGAAATGATGATTTCACCTATTCCAAAAACAAAAAAGAACTGGAACTTGTGTGCAAAAAATTTAAAGATGCCCATCCTGATATAAGTCTTACGATTATAAGACCATGTTTTGTAGCAGGTCCTGCATTTGACAATCCGCTGTCACGCCATCTGAAAAAGAAGCTGGTCATGCTGCCATGCAAAACCGCTCCCTTTCAGTACATTCACGAAGACGACCTTGTTGAGATAATCTATCTCCTGCTTTCAAAGAAAAAAGACGGCATATACAATCTGGCTGCTGATGGCACCATGACCTTTGATGAGATGCTTAAAATACTCGGCAACCATTCTCTCAGAATGCCTGCGCTTGTCATGTGGTATTTAAACGGCCTGGCATGGTTCTTACACCTTTCTTTTATGAGTGAATTTCCCAGCCCTGCCATGAACCAGGTGCGCTACCCCTGGATTGCAAGTAATGAAAAGCTGAAAAAAGAAACCGGCTATACTTTTAAATATACGACAAAAGAGGCTTTTGAAGACTTCGCGCAACATGTAAAGGAAACCGAGATTCCCTTTTGGAAAAAACTCGCCTGCACTTGTTCTGCCAAAGCAAAGGAGTAATGATGAAACTTGATTTTTCAGGAAAGAATGTCCTTATCACTGGAGCTGCCAAGGGGATCGGCAAAGAATTGTCTTTGTGTTTTGCAAAAGACAAAGCAAATCTTGTTTTGACTGACCTTCCTTCTGAAAAAGCCACTCTTGATGATTGGGCTCACAAACTTGAAAAAGATTACGGTATAAAAACATGGACATTCTTTGTTGATCTGACAGAACCCAAAGGTCTGGAAAAACTCCACTCGCAAGCAGTCGATTCGGCAGGAATGATCCACACCCTGGTGAACAATGCAGGGATCTGCTGGTATGGAGAATTTTCAGAAATACCCCTTGTCAGACTGGAAAAAATGATACTGCTCAACTGCATGGCATTTACGAAATTAATCAGACTGTTCCTTCCCTCCATGATAAAAAATAATGACGGCGCAATCCTCAATGTCTCTTCCGTGGCTGCATTTCAACCCCTTCCCTTCATGGCACTCTACGGCGCTGTAAAGGCATTCGACCAGAGCCTGAGCGAGGCCATATATAATGAGCTTCCCAAAAAAAGCAAAGTGACCATAGCAACCCTTAACCCGCCCTTTACCAAAACCGCTCTGATACAAGACGCAGGCCTTCCTGATGATTTTATTCCATTCTCATTATCGTTCAAGGATGTTTCACAGGTTGCAGCCCTGGGATATAATGCCTTCAAAAA
>JAGVNP010000234.1 GCA_020053185.1 Deltaproteobacteria bacterium
AAATGATATCAGATATCAACATCAATTTCCCGTCTGTTGGGTTCAAGCCGGGAGATGAAAAAGTATACTTAAATATACTTGATCACCCGCTGCAGGTGTCATCGAGAAAAATCCAGTAATATAGCTTTGGGTACTTGAGATTTCCTCTGGCACCCAAAGCTTGTTTTTCTGTCGTTTTAATAAAAATAAAAAGGGCCGTGAACAGCTTCACGGCCCTTTTTTTGTCGAGTATCTTCTTTATTCTTTTTTTTATGTTCCTTCTCCTGCAGATGCATATGTATTTGTAGTGGGTATCAAAATGGTTTTTCCTACAGGCAGTATTGCATTTAAGTTCATCTTATTTGTCTTAGCAATTTTGCTCGCGCTCGAATTATATCTTCTCGCTATGCCAAATAGTGTATCTCCTTTTTTTGTAGTGTAGGTGATGTATGAGGCCTGCTGTTTTTTTCTCTTGGCAAGGTATGATGAAACTGTTTCTCCCATACCCTCCGGAACCTTGAGGATAAATTCTTTAGGTGAGGGCGGTGTGCATTTCTTTATGAGTTCCGGGTTAAGCTCGGAAAGCTCGGAAACAGATATCCCTGTGGCATCAGAAAGTTCAGTAAAAAGCAAGAACGGAGGTGCTGCTACCTCATCATACATGGGAAGTGCTGACTCAGTTTCGTTTTCAAGTCCATATGTTTCCCTGTTTTTACCTATAGTAAGGGCTGCCAGCAATTTCGGTACAAAATTAAGCGTCTCATTCTTTATAGACATGGAATTATTGATATCCCAGAACGAGTTTACTTCGGGATTGCTCTTCATCAGCCGCCGTAGTTTTCCTTCACCTGAATTATATGCAGCACAGGCAAGATACCAGTCGTTAAACTCAGAATAGAGATTTTTAAGATAGTTTGTTGCTGCGAGAGTAGATTTCTCGAGATTTTTCCGTTCATCCACCCATTTATCAACACGCAGACCATATACCTTGGCTGTTCCAGGCATGAATTGCCAGTAGCCCACTGCTCCGGCATGGGATCTGGCATTACATTTACCGCCGCTCTCGATTAATGAAAGGTAGACAAGGTCTTTTGGTAGCCCGGCATCTTCAAAGATTTTTTCCATAACAGGGCTTACCCGATCGAATCTGGACAGGCTTATTTCAAAGGGTTCTCGCATTTTTTCAGAATACATGGAAACCCAGTACTCAATCTTAGGGGATTCGGGTATTGTCAATTCGAAATGTTCTTTTTGGTAAAGGGCCTCTTCAGTAAGAGATTTTATAGTAGCTTCTGATTCCTTAGCCTCGATGGTTTCTTCTGATGAGGCTTTGTCTAGCTCGCCAGGTTGATTGTTATCGATGCTTTGTTTAATTTCCTCTGTAAATGTTTTTTCTTCAAGGCTCGCTATAGGTTCTTGAAGGATAAAGAGTTCTTTCCCTACGGAGATGCCTTGCGTGGGGTTCTCTTGTTTTTGTGGTGTTTCTGAAACAGGATTTTTATATTGGGTTGTGATAAATTCGGATGCTGCAGTAGTAACTGACTGGGTTGGCGGCGGGTGTTCTGATATATAGTATTTGCCAACATCATTTTGCGGTGTCTGAATGTTTGTAAATCCCATTAAAAAAAATCCAAAGGGGATAAAGTATATTAAAAACCTTAACCGCATAATCCTATCTCCTTTATGATTTTTTTTGGGGTTCATTGCCTGATATCAAAGATAAATTTTTTGAGTGTCTTTCTTGTACAGGATATCGAGGAATCTTTCAAGTGTTTTTTTTATCTAAAATATGGAAAGGTGATCACCAATGCTTGACTATAGGCGGCATTTGCACTATAACTAGATGAAATATTTAAAGAAAGGGTAAAATGAGTTACCAGGTATTAGCACATCGGCTGCCTACCGATCTGATAAAAAGGGTTGAGATTTTCCCTGTTCTGGACAGGGATAGGGAATTCGATCTGGCAGTGAGGCTTAAAAAACACAATGATGCAGATGCTGCGCAGGAGTTGGTTACCTCGAACCTTCGCAATGTCATTCATATAGCCATGGATTATGCAGGGTATGGTCTTCCTTTAGAGGATATTATTCAGGAAGGGACCATCGGACTGATGATCGCAGTGAAAAAATTTGATCCTTTTAAGGGTTATAGGCTCATGTCCTATGCCATATGGTGGATAAGGGCCATGATTCATGATCATATCCTTAAGTTTTATTCCCAGGTAAAGATAGGAACCACGAAACTACAGAAAAAGCTCTTCTATGGACTCAACCGGCTCTCTCAGGAAGAAGGGCTTATGGACGATGATGCACATAAAAATTCAAAGGCTCTTGCAAAAAGGCTGAATGCTGACCCAAAGCAGGTAGAAGAGATTGTTGCAAGGCTTACCCAGAAAGACCAATCACTTGACGGCGCTGTAAAGGATGACAGCGAAACCAGCTTTAAGGATTTTCTTGCTGATGCAAGGGAAAATCCTGAGGAAAAGACCCTGGAGAGGGAAAGGGTTGGTCTTGTAAAATACCACATAGATCGTGCATTAAAGAATCTTTCTAACAGGGAACAGGATATTGCCCGGCAGCGGCTTATGTCAGACAATCCTGCCACACTGGAAGATCTGGGGAAAAAGTACAACATATCAAAGGAAAGAATCCGCCAGATAGAAAATTCGGTAAAGACCAAGATAAAAAAAGCCCTTGAGAGCAATATATTGGAATTACTGCCAGCTTAAATTGGAGGTACATGGGTGACTGTGGTCAAGAGAAATCGTTTGAAGGATCTGTTGTATCTTCAGGAGAAGATGGACACGGTCTTTGAGGACAGTCTCAGGGACAAAGAAGTGATAGAACCAGGACAATGGGTACCTTCTGTAGATGTACTTGAAGATGATGCCAGCATTATTTTAAAGGCTGAGCTGCCAGGGGTTAAGAAGGAAGATATATCCCTTGATGTGGGGTCAGGGGTCCTTACTATACGCGGCGAGAAGCGGTTTGAGAGGGAAAAGAGCAGAGAAAGCTACCATATTATTGAACGGCATTATGGTACATTTAAACGGTCCTTTTCCATGCCGGATATGATTGATTCTGATAAGATAAGGGCTGCATATGAAAAAGGTGTGCTTGAGGTTGTTCTTCCCAAATTAGAGGTATGCCTTACCCGCCAAATCCCCATACGCAAGGGGTAGATTACATAGATTCGTAGATATAAAGATTCAGGTTTTCTTGCGCCGCAGAGATGGCTTCTTTTAGAATAAAACCTTTTTCTTCCAGAGGAGGGTTAGTCCCAAAATAATAAAAATGTCCTTTTGATGCGATTGAATTCGAGAGAGCTCTTTCGAGCATTGATTTCGGGGAAAATGCTCTTGCCATGATAGCATTGAACGGCCCGATTTTTTTAGCTGTCGCATCAGATTCAATAAGCTCGATGTCTTTAAGATTTAACAAGTCTATAATGTGTTTGAGAAACGTACATTTATTATGGCTTCGCTCTATGAGATAGAGATATGCATCAGGATTCATTATTTTATAAAGTATGCCTGGAATCCCTGATCCTGTACCAAGATCAGCAATCACCGGCTCTTTTATATAGGACAGAAGCGATTTGCAATCCATCACGAGAGATTCAAGGTTCAAAGCTTTTCCGCTGCTTACCAGGTGTAATGATGAATTATATCTCCTGATCTCTTTCATCCATAATTCGATTTTTTGTTCCATCATTTACCTATGCAAAATTTTGAGAATATGCTTTCCATAATATCTTCGTTTATATCCTTGCCGAGTATCTCCCTTACCAACAAAAGGGCATCTTTTATATCCATTGCAACCACATCAAGTGTCATATTTTCCTTTATTGCACGGATTCCTGATTCAATAGCAGCCTTTGTCTTTTTGAGCAGATATATGTGTCTTTCAATGAACACCTGAGGCGTTTCTGAAGGAAATGGCTTGATCATTGATTGAAACAGCCTATCAATGCCTTGTTTGTGTTTTGCCGAGGTTTTTACAACCTCTATGCCATGTATTTGAGGGATATCCCCATCATTCAAATCTGTTTTGTTAGCAACCAGGATCGTCCTTTTGCCAAGCGACAGCCATTTATGCTCATCTTTAGAGATTCCCTTTGTGGCATCTACAACATAAAGTATGAGGTCTGCTTGTTTTAATGCTTCTATAGTCTTTTCTATCCCTATTTGTTCTGGCCCATTTGACGTTATTTTGATGCCTGCTGTGTCACATAGGATGAAATCAAGACCGTCAATACAGATGTGTTCTTTTACCACATCTCTTGTGGTTCCTGCTTCTTCATGGACAATAGCCCTCGAATATCCGAGAAGGGCGTTGAAGAGGGAAGATTTTCCTGCATTAGGCAATCCTGCAATCACTGTATGAATCCCGCTGTACATGGAAGGTGCGGCTTCAGCTCCGTCGAGATATGCGTCGATATTTTTCAATAGAGCGTTCATGCAGGAAAGCACCGATGATTCCGGGATTTCAGAGTCATCAGCAATGAATGATGCTTCTATGTCTGTGAGAAGTTGACTTAGAGCGTTGTTCATCTCATCGAGTTTTTTTGATAGAACCCCTTCCATCATATTTCTTGCCATTGCAATACCTGAAAGACTTGTAGATGCAATGAGTTCGCCTGTGGCCTCTGCCTGTGCAAGATCGATCTTTGAGTTGAGGAATGCCCTTTTTGTGAACTCGCCTTTTTCTGCAAGACGCGCCATGCCCGTTGCTTTTATGGTATCCA